>JALOMA010000245.1 GCA_025455735.1 Candidatus Kapaibacterium sp. | reverse complement strand
TTGGCAGGAATCGGTCCTTCAGATGACCATACGGTAGCGCCACTTGTAGTCACGATGCTTACGTGGTCGATAGTCGTTGCTGCTGCGGTTGAAAACGTAATACGCGATGGCATAGTTGCCGAAGTGACGAGTATATCACACGAAGTCTGCGCCGCGCAATGTTGTGCAGCAACAACGCTATCATTCCATGCTCGCCATAGGGTGTTGCCAAGATGGAGATTTGATTCCCACGCATCCCAAACATCATTGCGGACGAATGGCTTTTCGGGTACGCCGTGATGGTACATGTTGAATCGTAGTCGGACAATCGAATTACTGTCCATAGTGGAGGGGATGACATATCGCACTCGGGCTAACATGGGATACCACGAGAAAATGCAAGGTCGTGAGTCTGGTGTGGTGCTGCCGAACAACATTGTATCAATGATCGCCCGATGTGTTCCATCGGCTCGTTCAAAAGCAACGGAATACGAAACGGGATCGGGATTGATGTAGCGTGATGCAAGAACGGTATTGTGAAGTCGATCAATCCACCACACAGCACGATAGAATTGGATCGTATCACCAGGGTTTACAGAGAAGTCTCTCAGCTTTGACCTGTCGCGTAGTTCTTCTGGCGTCCACTCATGAATGGGCATATGTAAAGAGTCGCTCCAGTTTACCGTTCGCCCAACACACCAGTGAGAAAGAAACAGTTTTCTCCGATTCTTCATGAACTCACCAAATTTGAAACGGAGTTTGCTGGAATCAGATGCGGTGTAGAAAACATAGTCTGGACCATCGGCATCGAGTGGCCGCACGTTCAACGTGTCTATCGTGCCATCGGCGAGAACCGCGGCTTCAACGTATCCTGCTTCTTCGATGGCTTGAAATGTGCTGTCACACTGCGCAAGAGACACGCTAGGTATCACCACGGAAAGGATGGATACGGCAAATACGACAATCACGACGTGGATACGATAGTAAAAGAACGTGGACATGATCAGACTCCAAATCGATTTGGAATGACATCGCAACATGGTGTAAAGTACATCATTGTAATGGATTGTGGGGTGATATCCACAGGTTGCCAACATCGCTCAGGTACGTGCCGAGAATGATCCAGAAGCACGTCCGAAAGTGGGAATATACGATCGTGTATAGAAGGCAGACCGTTGGTACTAATCGGGTGCCACTGAAATTTCGTTTCCCCGTTTATTCTCCTTGCATATCAAGCCACACGTAGCCACATGTAGCCCCATGAACGTGTATCAAACACACAACCATCGTTCTGCCGGACTTTCAGGTATTGTTGGCAGAAGAGAAAGGGATCAATCCAAGGGAGAAGTACAATAACAGCACCGGTTACCTCCGAATAATATCCTGTACCCGTAACCACCGAATGGGAGCAAACCAGGAGAGGGATTTGAGGTGCCGTTTAGGACCAAGGACGGCGACGATGTCGATCGGGTCGGCGGCGATACGCCGCTTCGCAGCTCCGAGTGAAGCCAACGTCTCACCCTGCAATTGGCGGAAGGCAGCGTTGCTCCTGGAGGACGTCCAACCGTGATGCCGTTCCAGCCACACGGTGGAGACGACGTCATCGTGCGTCGGAACGTCGCTGCCCAATGCCGATGTCACCATGTCCTTTTGGGCCAGTGCAGAGACCGAGTCCACGAGTTGCGACGTATGAATGCCGACAACCGTCCGTAAAGCGTCCGATGTCTGCTCAGCCGAAGTAGCGACGTCCGATTCCACTGCGTACGGCCTGGAGCTATCCGCAGGCACTACGATCGTCCCCAGTGCCGTATAGGCCAATCCAGATTGTTCGCGAAGGCGCTGGTAGTGTTCCGAGGTTGTGACGGCAGACAACCATTCCATCCTTCCGGTATTGGATCGTCGTACCGGTTCCGAAAGAACATTCGCGGCAAACAGTCTTGACTGGTTGCCAGGCCAGTCAACGGCATAAAGAACAGGTTTTTTAAGAGTTGTACATGCACGGACAGTGCGGGGTGGGGCCTTCTGTGGTATGCCGGCGCCAACGTAGAGGGGCCGAAGCAGGTCGGCGACCTGCGTAGTATCGGCAGGCCCATAGTACAGGACACTATGTTCCGTTGCAAGAAGGAGTCGGAGATAGTGAGACAGTGTATCCTGCGACGTATAGCGTAGTTCATCGATCGTGGGCCTCATGAGGTAGGCGCTCTGTTTTCCATAGAGAGCAAACTCGCGGAGAGCGTCATGGACAACATCCAGGTCAAGCATGTTGGCATCAATGGTTGCCTCTACATTGTCCACATACCGTTGCCAAGGTTGTTGGCGGAAGACGGTCAGCAGAAGTCTGTCAGCAAGAAGTTGAAACGCCTCTTTGGCAGTACGATGCAAACCATGAAGGGTGATGACTGTTTTGTCTTCATGGCATTCTGCATTGATTGCGGCTCCAATGGACTCCAAGTAACCAGAAAAGGTAGACGCTATCATGGTTTCCGTATCCTGCCGATGGAGGCATTCAACGACATTCGAAAGTAGCGGCGAATGAAGCCATCCTCGTTGCACGATGATGGTGCACGAGAACAATTCGTCCGTTGTGTTGATGGCAGAATAAAGGGTAACACCCTTGGAGGGAGCGGAAATGGTCACGTCTCGGTGGATATCATCAATGACCGATTTTCCAGGCATAGCTCTGCGTTTGAGAATTCCGATGGCAAAATCGGACCATGCTGTACGGGCTTGGGGTAGTTGCGAGGCAACGGGTCGTTCCAGCTCCATGGAGTCTGTCCGTGTACCTTGATTCTTGACGATCGTACAATGCCCAACGGAATAGTATTCGCGCGCAACCCTCACGACGTCGTCAACGGTAATCCGCGAAAGCTCTTCCACCATGTTGACCGCCCGTTGCCACGGCAGTCCATGAATGAATGACATGGCAATGTCGTGTGCCAGCATGTCGGGACTTCGTCGGCGTTCCAGAATGCGAACACGTTCATTCAAAACGTAGGCGTCAAGTTGTTCCTGGGAAAGCAGTCCATCCGCAATCGTCTGTATGCAATCCCAAAGGGTTGCCTGCAGGGAATCAAGTGACTGCCCGGGAAGAGCCTCCGCACCAATGAGATGAACGCTTCCGTCCGTCTGTAGCATTGGGTCGGTCCACGTTGCGCTTGCTCCACCACGGAACAGCCGTTGTTGTTCCAGGCATCCTGTGGCAGAGGAGGACAATATCATGTCCAGAAGGAGCAAGGCAGGAATGTCGCGATGTCGCGCCGGGGGCCATCGGAATCCCATCATCACGAAAGGAGTGTTTGGCCCAGAAAGCGTCACCGTCTCTTGTTTCTGGAAAGGGGCCGGGGCCCCCTTCACAGGAGATGAGGTTGGAGGTGATGGAAGGGTACCATAGGTACGGGACGCCCAGGCAACAACGCTATCGGGCTGAACATCACCCACGACAACGAGGGCCATGTTACTGGGCACATAGTGCCGTTGAAAAAACTCGCGGATGCTCTTCATGGAGGGATATCGAAGATGCTCCACGGTTCCAAGGGTACTTTGCGAGCCATATGGATGATGTGGGAAGAGCCTCGCCAGAATCGTATCGTAGGCCATTTCCACGTCCGAGGTCAAGGACGTGTTTTTTTCTTCGTAAACCGCGTCCAATTCCGTTGGAAAGAGCCGAAGTACCGGATTTCGC
>JALOMA010000050.1 GCA_025455735.1 Candidatus Kapaibacterium sp. | reverse complement strand
TCCCATCAGTATTCGTCTTCGACAGCCCTAGACGTTTGTCCTGGGCCAGCTATACGCGCGGAAGCGTGCTCCAATCCAATCAAAGAAATGCTCGTAAAAGTCTTCTATATGCCTTGCTTCGTTCCGTGTGCGAGTGTACCAGGCATATTCTAGTGGCTTGGTTTCGACTGTAGAGGCCAACGATAGAACGGCGAATGTCCACAAGGAATGTGCTACAGCTACGACCTTGACGGCAACATCACGAACCTGATGCGGGACGATGGTAATGGCAGTGGAATTGATAACTTGTCCTACACGTATCCAGCGTCTGGAGGAAAGGCCATCAACAACCGCCTAAATCATATTGTCGATCAGCTGGCGCCGAACGACAACGGCAAGGGTGTGGTGGACCAGAACCCGGGCAACTACACGCACGATAAGCCATGGTGTGTTCCCATATGAAATGGCAGTGAACACGTGTGCTTTGTCGGGGTAGTACTTGTAGTGTTTTTGTTAAGGTAGGTTTAGGATCCATAGTGCTAGTTTGTGCATGCAACGCAACGTGATTGATTTATCGAGATAGAGGATACCATGATGAGATTGTCAGCACGCAACACTGTCTTCCAGCGAATTCTTGCTGTTGTCTCTGCTTCTTTGATGGCGATGGTCGCTTTCCCCCTTAACGGTCAAACGCGCATGGATGTAGGTGCGTACCGGAAGTTATTGGATGAACGTAAGAACATGACCTCAGACGATCTTCAGGCTGAGTTCAATGCTGGTCAGTTCTACGATCGCATCGGATACGATGCAGCCAACATCGCTTTCTTTGATTCAGTAGCCGTGAAGTATGCATTGACGTCGTACGAACGTGAACTACTGCTACGGAACGGCTTTGTGGTTACCGAGCGGCTGAGCTTCGACAACTATCACGAAGCCTTCTATGATGGGTATCAGAAGGACCTCCCAGTCTATATTTCCACGGATGCTGTTCTGCATGCTTTCCACCGCACGAACTCGAATATCCTGAAGGATATAGAGAAGGCCATACTTTTCAGGAAGATTACAGAAGGTGTTCTTGGCTGCTTGATGCACCTTCGGACATTACCCCCAAGTAGTGATTCCAATGTTGCCAGAGCGCGCGAAGATGTCGATGTTCTGCTGACGGTTGCTGCACGTCTGTTGGAGACAGGTTATAACAAACTGGATCTTTCTTTTGAAGCAGATTTCAGTGTTGTGCGTACGCACAGCCAAGAAGCAGTTGATACGATTCTTGGAGCAATCAGCGCAGAAGAAAGCGGTGTTCTATCGGCCTTTACGAACCATCTCCGACAATACGACTACAGCCAATTGAAACCTCGCGGACACTATGCAGGCGATCCAGTTCTTGAAAGTTACTTCCGTGCGTTAATGTGGCTGGGGCGTACGGAGATATACATTACGAAACCTGAAGGCGTTGAACCTCCGGTCTCTCCAGATGATGTGCGCAGGCAGTGCATGATGGCTGTTGAACTTGCCACCATCGTGAAAGAGAGTGGTGCAAGAAAACACTTTGATGTTTTTGACTCTGTATTGATGCGGCTTGTTGGTGAGCAGGATAATCTGACCTTAACCAATCTTCTTGATATCGTAGATAGACAGGGACTAACAACGAAGGATCTTGTCGACCCGATCTCCCTTGATGCCTTCCAGAGAGCTGCAGTTGAATCAGGTGCGGCGCAACAAATTCTCTCGCAGATATTGACATCAAATGGTGCCGAAACCATGAAGCCAGCTGCGTCATTCCTGCTCCTGGGGCAGCGCTTCATACTGGATTCTTACGTGATGGGCAACCTTGTCTTTCCCCATGTTGCATCCAATCGGCCACGGATGATGCCCTCGCCTTTGGATGTGGCCTTTGTCTTGGGCAACGATGCCGCGATTCAGCTACAGAGGAAAGAAATTGACGAATATCGCTATGCTGGCAACCTTGCAGCCCTGCGTTTGCTTACGGAAAGCCTCGATACGTTGTACTGGAATACATCCGTGTACTCATCGTGGCTTGCTGCTATTCGTGCTGCAAGTCCACCTCGGAACCGGTCGGCCTTGCCCAGATTCATGCAAACTACAGCATGGTGGCAAAAGGCTTTGAACACCCAGCTGGGCTCGTGGGCGGAACTACGACATGACTTTTTGCTCTATGCCAAACAATCGTATACAGGAGGCTTGGGATGTTTTTATCCTTCCGGATATGTGGAACCGCAGCCAGAGGTATTTGATCGTATCTCGACTGCCGCTCAACTACTTGAATCCGTAATCCTACTGGCACTTCCCGAAGAGGAACTGAATCGAAACTATCGTGCACAGGAAATGCTGCGTGTGCTGCGAAATACGACCAGAGTGCAGGGTATACTTGCTCAGATTGCCCGGAAGGAACTGGCAAGCGAACCGTTAACGGCCGACGAAGAGACCTTCATCAAGAGCTGGATCGTTCTGGAGCAGTCCGGATGCGTTATGGCTTATAATGGGCACTACCAGTCGTTGTTTTATGGCGTTAGCGCCGAGACAGGCCAACAGGGTACCGACTTTGTGGTGGCCGATGTTCATACCCAACCTACCGATGAAATGGGTAATAATGTTGGACGCGTACTTCACGTTGGTACGGGCTATGTCAATGTGATGATTGTGGTGGCCGAGGACCCGTCGGATAAGTGTTTAACGTCATATGTTGGTCCAGTGGGATCGTACTACGAGCACGCTACCGAGGGTTTCACTCGATTGACGGACGAAGAGTGGTCGGCACTTACCAAAGAGCATGCCGTTGCAAAAAAACCACTGCAGAGACCATCCTGGACCAATGTCTATCTCGCAAATGCCAACGGACAGGCAAACAGTACCGACGTGCCAACACTTGACGTTGTTATGGTGTCCGTAGGTGAAGAATCGACTGCTAATTCATCAATTGATAAGTTGCATCTGTCACCGAACCCGACACCGGCCGATATGCTTGTGTCGTTCGTTGTACCCAGCACAATGCAGCAGCCTGCCGATATCCGTGTAGTTGATGCTTCTGGATCAGTGATTGCTGTTCTTGGTAATCACGTACAGAACGAGGGAACGTATTATTTGCGCTGGAATGGTCGCAATACACATGGGGACCTTGTTCCATCGGCAACGTACTTCGTTGTTGCCGAGTCCGCCACAGGGGTTGTCGTCAAAAAGGCCGTTGTCATTCGGTAGAGGAACGTATGTCAGTCGATTCCAGACTCACTCCGCCAGCGCCCGACGAATGAACAACATGCGGGACGTTGACCTTGTCGTCATAAAAAAGCCAACGGGTTCGGTGAAAAGGCCGAACCCGTTGACAAAGACAGGGATATGTGAGGATGGGCTTATTGAATCGTATCGGCTGGAATGTCCACAAGACCATCAGGAGTGCGCACAACATTGTATGCCGTTCCTCCTGAACACGTCAGCTCACGAACATTATCTACGTCCAACAACCGAACATCACCACCATTGACGTTGCATTCAACAACACCTGCTACGTCGCGAACGGTGGCGCTCCCTCGGTCCACGAACATCGTAAGTGCCGACATGGTGGGCACGTATACAACATGTTTTACGCGCGGCGCCGTGCTTTCCGTAAGCTGTTCAGATGGCTCAATGGAGATGAGAATCGTATTGTTTTCGAGGCGAATCACCTGTGCATTGATCGTGCCGCTGCGAGTGTCCGTTACGACGGAAACCTTGTCATGAAGCCATGGTTCTACTGTGACGTCTCCGTAGCTGCTTTCAATCAACACCCGTGGGGCGTGGTCCACGACAACCGTCGAACGCTTCGTCATGGCGGCACCAAGTGTGGCCTTCGTTCCATCAACGGCTAGAGCCGGAGATGTACAAATTGCAATGGACAAAATGCAGGTTGCGATGAGGGAACGACGTGAAGGTTTCATGGTGTGCCTCCGTGACACGAGTGATTAATGCGAACGGGGACAGTGTACGCCAACATGCCAAACATGTTTCAGTGGCTGGCGAATCCGTAATTTTCCAGTCCATGGCCGATAAAGAAACACCCCTCATGCGGCAGTATCGCCAGATCAAAACGCGGTACCCCGACACAATCCTGCTCTTCCGTTTGGGAGACTTCTTCGAGACCTTTGGTGACGACGCTGTTCAGACTGCAAAGGCGTGCGGAATTACCCTCACCAAGCGGAACAATGGAGGCGCTTCCGAGATGCCCCTGGCAGGTTTTCCTCATCATCAACTCGACAACTATTTGCCCAAGCTCGTACGCGCCGGATTCCGCGTTGCCGTATGCGAGCAGATGGAGGACCCGAAGCAGGCAAAGGGGATCGTCAAACGTGATGTCGTCGAAGTCGTTACGCCAGGAGTTGTCCTTGCCGATAAACTCCTTGATCACAATCGCCATACCTGGCTTTGTTGCGTCGTAGCGCCGCCGAAGGGATCCGATTTGGCCGCTCTGGCCTATGTCGATGTCTCCACGGGGACCTTCGTTGCTGGCGACGTTCCCGTCCACATGCTATCGTCCATCCTTGAATCTCTCGAACCCGCCGAAGTCCTCGTGAATCGCGACGAAGGTTCGTTCTGGTCGTCGCTCCTGGATGGTCTTGGTGCAAAGCCCGCTCGTACGAAGCTCGATGGCTGGCTATTTGATGCAGACTTCACGCAAAATCTGCTTCACACGCACTTCAATGTAACGTCGCTAAAGGGTTTTGGCTTTGAGGCGCTCACTGGCGCCGTCATTGCTGCTGGAACCATACTCCACTATGTTGGCCAGAACCAACCAGCAGCGCATGCCCAATTGCGGCGCCTTACGCGATATCGTCCCTCCGATGCCATGCTTCTTGATGCCGCTACCAGGCGGAATCTGGAAATTCTCTCGTCCAATCAGACCGACGGACGCCAGGGCGCCCTCGTATCGATTCTCGATACAACATCCACTCCCATGGGTGCACGCCTTCTCAGGGAGTGGCTGCAACATCCCCTCACGTCGTTGCCACGTATCCGCAAACGCCTTGAAGTGGTAGGGGGCCTTGTCGCACATCCTGACATCCTTGTGGCCCTACGCGAGGCGCTTGCCACCATCGGAGATCTCGAACGACTGATTGCCAGAGTGGCCTCCCTGCGGGCGTCCCCTCGGGATGTCGCCGCCATACGCACGGGGCTTCTTGCGCTCCCAACCATTGCCCGCATTTGTGCCAGCTGTACCCATCCTGCCATTGCAGCACTGGCGTCGTCATTCTCCCACCACGCCGACGTGGCCCAGCGCCTCTCGGCCGAACTTGTCAGTGAACCATCCATCCACGTTGGTAGCGGCGGCATCTTTCATCAAGGCATCCATCCAATCATCGATCAATATGCCGACGCACGAACGAATGGAAAGCAGTGGATAGCCGATCTTCAGGAACGCGAACGTCAAGCTACGGGAATTACGTCATTGCGTGTTGGCTCCACAGGAGTGTTCGGTTACTACCTCGAGGTGTCCAACACCCACAAGGCACGTGTTCCCGAACACTATGAACGCCGCCAAACGTTGGCCAATGCCGAGCGATATAGTACCGCCGAGCTCAAGGCACTCGAACAGACTCTCCACGATGCGGAGACGGGATTGGCTGCTGCCGAACAGCAGGCCTTCGATGCGTTGCGAGCGTGGCTCGCCACGAAGTGTTTCGACATTCAGGAAACTGCTCGCTCCATCGCCACGATCGACACGCTGGCGGCCTTTGCCCATTGTGCCGTACAGTTCGACTACTGCCAACCGGACGTCCATGACGGAACCGACTTGCTCATTGAAGGCGCCAGGCATCCCGTGATCGAACGGATCCTGCCTGCCGGAACAACCTATACTGCCAACACCGTTGCCCTAGATACGGAAGCCCGCCAGATCGGCATCGTAACGGGTCCGAATATGAGTGGTAAATCCAGCTATCTGCGTCAAGTAGGCGTTATCGTCTTCCTGGCACATGTTGGCTGTTACGTGCCCGCTAGCGCTGCGAGGATACCACTCACTGACCGCATCTTTACGCGTGTGGGAGCCCATGACAACCTTCATGCGGGCGAGAGTACCTTCCTCGTGGAAATGCAGGAGGCCGCCAATATTCTCAACAATGCTTCCCAACGCTCGTTGATTCTTCTTGACGAGGTGGGCCGCGGTACGGCTACCTTTGATGGTATCAGCATCGCATGGGCGATTGGAGAGTATCTTCACGATGTTGTTGGTGCCAAAACGCTTTTTGCCACACACTATCACGAGCTTACGCGACTTGCCGAAGATTTCAATCGCGTTTTCAATCTTCAGGTGGAAGTGCAGGAAGTTGGAGACACAATCGTCTTCACCCATCGCGTTGTCGAAGGCCATAGTGATCACTCCTTCGGCATCCATGTTGCCCGAATGGCTGGCCTTCCGAAGGCCGTGGTTCGCACGGCCACATCCATTCTTCAACGGCTGGAACACGGCCAATCGCCTGTAGCCTCCGATCAACACGTCCAGAAGCTCAATCGCGAGCAATTGGAAGAGGCTGGCCAGTTGCAGATGTTCACCATCACCAACGATGCCCTCACGGAAACCGTGCGCCAGTTGGACGTTGATAATCTAACGCCCCTGCAAGCGCTTCAAATCCTCACCGACATGAAAGACAACCTCAATGCATGACGACCTGAAACGACAATTCAAGGAACGCGACCGTGTCGTACGGGCCATTTCGCGCAATGGTCTGTTTCGTGCAGCGGCCGTCAAATCAACAGCGTCCTGCAAGGTAGCTCAGGAACGGCACCACCTGGATGCTCTTGGTGCCATGGCCCTTGGGCGCGCACTTACGGCCTCCTCCCTGATGGCATCGTTTCTGAAGGGTGAAGAGCGCGTCATTATTGAAGCAGACGGCAACGGACCTATTGCCTTTGTCTACGCCGAATCCCTCCAAATCGGCGAAGTACGTGGATACCTGCGCGTTCATGATGAACCATCTCCAGAGGCCACGTCTCTCCTGGGCAATGGCCGCCTGAAAGTTTCGCGGATTCTGTTCGACAACAGGGAACCCGTTACTGGTATCGTGGAGCTCAAACGTGGCGACATTACAACGGACCTTAGCCACTACCTTACCCAATCCGAACAGATTCCCAGCGTTGTCGTTATCGACGTCGACATGAATACGGATGGAACCGTTCATCAGGCCGCCGGACTTATCGTGCAGGCCATGCCTGGTGCCACACCAGAAGACATCTTTGCCACCTATGATGCCATGACCGACCTACCTCGGCTGGCCTCACTCCTCGAGGAAGGATGCCACCCAGATGACATACTGGCTAGAGTTCTCCCCGGAGACATCGAGATTGTGGCGTCAACCCCGGTGGACTTCTTTTGTCGGTGCTCCATGGACCGCTTCAAGGCTGCACTGATGACCCTTGGCTATGACGAAATAGCCTCCATGGAAGAGGCTGGCCATAACGAGTTGATTTGTCAATATTGTAACGAACACTATTATCTCACAGGTGACGATTTCAGCGATCTGAAGTCGACGCTTCTGGCTCAGAGGAACTAGTGCGTCAGTGCGCTGGCTGCTCAGACATTAACGCCGTTAGAACAGCAACATGTTCGATGTCTGCGACCGAGCAGCCCCGGGAGAGATCGCAATACGGCTTGCGCAGTCCCTGAACAATCGGGCCTACGGCTGTTGCTCCACCAAGACGTTCACAGAGCTTATAGGCGATGTTGCCACTGTTTAGGTCGGGAAAAACCAGAATGGTGGCATCGCCTTGCACAGGAGACCCCGGTGCTTTCCGGGCAGCTACCGCCGGAACGAGGGCAGCATCGGCCTGCAGCTCGCCATCAACGACCAAATCGGGGCGGCGCGAAGCGAGTATCGAGGCCCCCTTCCGAACATGGTCTATCGAAACGTCGGTTGCAGAGCCCTTGGTGGAAAAAGACAAGAATGCAAGTCGTGGTGCCGACCCCATCACACTCCACCAAGCTTGGGCAGCAGATTCTGCGATGTCGGCGAGTTGTTCGGCGGTAGGGCGGGGGACAACTCCCGCATCGGTGAAGAAGAGCGTGCGATCCGGCCATGCCATGAGGAAATAACTGCTTGCAACAGAAATTCCCTCTCGAAGGCCAACCGTACCCAAGGCCGCTCGGAGAACATCTCCGGTTGTTGAGAGAGAGCCAGCAACGGCACCATCGGCAGAGCCGCACTGCACCATCCAGCCTGCATATGCCAACGACGTTGCGCAAAAAGCCCGTGCAGAGCTCGTCGATTTTCCTTTTGCAGTCAGGCGCTGTATGGTCGAGGCAACAAACTCCTCCATATCGTGTGCTACGGATGGATCGACAAGTCGTATTCCATCGAGGGAGACGTTCTCCTGGTGTGCGAGCTTGAGAATGCTCTCCTGGTGTCCAACCAGAACGGGCAGAACACCACCGTCATCGGCGAGATTGCGACAAGCGATCAGCGTGCGAACATCCAAGGCATCGGGAAAGGCGACGAGACGCTGGAGCGGGCGCGCGCGGGCGCGCAGCGTGTCAAGAAGGTGCATTATGGAAGTAACGGGGCAATGGACATGACGGGCGAAGAAATCGTAACGCTGCTTCGGCGACCTTCTAGGTAGGGATCAAACACGTCGACCCCAGAACTATCCGAGCGAACCATACATACTTCACGGCGGGCCGGATTCCATGTGGTCGCGGAAAACGCCTCGAACAAAACGGTCGTGGCTCGGGATCGCGTGCGCGTATTCACACGTACCACGGCGTTCGACAAAGGAACGTACGCCAGTTGTTCATCCGTCACGATAAGCCCTCCAGCTCGACTTGTGGCGAGATCTTCATCCCGAGCGCTTAACTCTACGGTGCCAACAACGGCACGATCCGTAACACGAATGAAGGATAACTGAGGGCGGGTTGCTGGTTCATTGTCCAGTCGACCTGCACCAAGGGACACGACACAAAACAACCCCAGTGCTTCGTCGATTTCGCAATACATGGGTGCAGGTGGAACCGGCACTCGCGCCTCCACAGCCAGGGTGCGACTATCGATGATGGCCACGGCAGAAGCGGTGCGGCACGTAACGGCAATTTGATTTCCCAAGGCTCTCAAGGCCCCCGGCGTACCAGGAACGGGGATGTCGGAAGCAATCGTGTAGACGGTTAGATCCAGGACGGACACAACGTTCGTTGAAGGATGTGACACAAGGGCAGTGGTGGCATTGGCAAACGCAATGTCGGCCGCTGGTCCCCTGGTGCCGCAGTCAACGCGCGCCCGGAGGTACAGGGAGTCGGCATCCAGAACCCAGAGAACCGAGGAATCTGCGCTCAGCACGAACAAATCCTCGCGAAAGAGACGTTGCGCCGTTATCCGTTGTGGTTCAGGACTTCCTAATGCTGTTTCAGTGAGGTTGGTTCGTATGACCGATCCGCTCGGCATGTCGGCCAGGACCAACTGTCCGTTGCCCGTTGATGCCAACAAGCGCCAACGGTCATCAAAACTGTTGATGACGGTTTCGTCGGGTGAACAAGCAACCACGAACGGGAGAAGGAGAACAAGGCCAAGCAGACAGCGCATCGGTAGGATCCTATAGGTTGGCAAGCACTTCACGTACCAGCGCCGTCATATTCGGTTCGGCGATGGCTGCTGCGGCAAGAACATCCTCCAGTCGTACAGGCTGAAGGGAGTCAGGAAAACACTCATCGGTGATAATGCTGATTCCAAGCACGTCCATGTTCATGTGTCGAGCAGCAATCACTTCGGGTACCGTACTCATGCCAACCACATCGGCACCAATGGTTCGCAGGAAACGGTACTCTGCACGTGTTTCCAGATTCGGGCCGGCAACAGCAACATAGACACCACGATGCACTTTGAGTTTCAGGGAAAGTGCGCACCGTTCGGCCAGAGAGAGAAGGTGCTGGGAATATGGTTCGGACATATCGGGAAAACGCGGACCGAAACGGTCATCGTTGGGACCAATCAAGGGATTGTCGCCAAGCAGATTGATGTGATCGTCAATCAGCATGACGTCACCACGGCGAAACAGGGGATTCATGCCACCGCAGGCATTGGAGACGATCATCGTACGTACACCGAGAAGCTTCATTACGCGTACGGGGAAGGCTGCCTGGGCGGCACTATAGCCCTCGTACAAGTGAAAGCGGCCTTGCATGACCACCACCGAATGGCCACCAATGGTTCCGAAGATCAGCCTGCCCTTGTGCGATTCTACCGTGGATACAGGGAAGTGGGGGATAGTAGCATAGTCGATGGAATGTTCCACATCTACGTGGTCCACCAGGCCTCCAAGGCCAGTCCCCAGAATGATGCCAATGGTTGGTTGGGCCGCCGTTACGGTGCGAATATGCGCCACAGCGGCCTGTGTCTGGTCGAAGAGGGATGTCATGACGGTTGTTCGGTTACGTTGTGGGATTGATAGCGCGAAAGATCAACAGTTTCGCGGCGAGGCGCCGTGCGGCAGGATTCAGAGCAACTATGTTCCATCCGAACGATACACTCCGGGCATGCCAGGTGCTGGCTGTGGCATTCCAGGTTGGCACAGTCCACATAGATATCCGTGGGTCCATCACAATGAATGCACCGGCCAACCACGACTGGGTTGACGCTGTTGATGGGAACGGTGATACGCTCATCGAAGACATAACAGGTGCCATCCCAGAGCTCACCGCGAACGTCGGGATCCTTGCCATACGAGACGATTCCGCCGTCCAACTGATAGACATTGGTAAATCCTTCTTCCAGCATCCAACCTGTCAATTTCTCGCATCGAATACCGCCCGTACAATACGTTAGGATCGGCCTATCCTTGGCGTCGGCCAGGTTGGCCCGGATCCAGTCTGGAAACTCACGGAAGCTGGCTACCTCGGGGCGAATGGCCTTGCGAAAATGGCCTACATCGAATTCGTAGTCGGTGCGTCCGTCCAAGACGATGACGTCGTCGCGTTCCAGCATGGCCCGGAAAGCAGCAGGGGACAGGTGTGTTCCAGTGCGTTCCCATGGTTTTGGGGCGTTGGGAGCGCGGAAGGTGACGAGCTCCTCCTTAAGGCGGACAAACATCTTCCGGAAGACGTGTCCGTCCGATGGATCAATCTTGAACACCATCGGATGAAAAATCGGATGGTTCCTCATGGCCTCGCAATAGGCTTCGCAACTGCCTACTGTGCCGGAGACGGTACCGTTCAGGCCTTCAGGAGACACGAGAATCCGGCCGCGCAAATCCAGGCGTGCACAAAGGTCCCGCTGTTCCTGCGCGATTTCTTCGGGATGATCCAACGGTGCAAACCAATAATACAGCAGCACCTGAAACGTTGGCGTGGGGTGTTGTGCGTTCGTCGTCATGACTGCAATGTACCAACCACCGCCCAACCGCATGATGTTTCGTAGATTTGCCGCGCAGCAATTCGAGGAGATTCCGTTGGTAGTCAGACCCCTCAAAGGCCTGATCTGGCTTGCGGGGACCGTGATCGCCATGGTGTTACCCACATCGGCGCAGGTTCTCGAACACCCGTACACAACCGATGCCGTCGAGGAACGCACGATCGCACGTTTCATCGACAATGCCTCCGTGCGCCGTGCGTACGATGTCCTGCGTACGCTTTCAGGTCAGACGCCTACATCCCGTGACGTCCTTCCGTTTTCGCGTTCCACCATTGCCCGTGCCAGTGGCTATGATGAGGCTGCCGATCGTACGATGGACGTCTTCATCCGCACCCGGCCGAACTCTCCGTCCATTCCCTTGGCGTGGATGGAAAGGGGCCTTGCCGCCATCGAAGACGGCGATGATGAGGCTGCTACACGATATTTCGACGAGGCCGCCCGGACGGCTGCGTTGGCAGCGGAGCTGCGTCGGGACTCAACATACCGTCCTATCGCTCACATTGCCAGGTTTTGGAACGGCGCCGCTCTTGCTCGTCGTGGTATGTTCGGAGAGGCCCTGGAGGCCTTTCGTGCAGCAATCGTCATTGATACTGCGGGGACGTTTGCTGACCATGCATTGTATGCTATTGGCCAGCTCCACGAGAGGAATCGCCAGTTCGATTCTGCGATCGTTGCTTTTCGCGCCGTGCGCTTGTCGTATCCGAAGGGGCCAGTTACCATTGCTGCGCGCATCCGCGAAGCTCAGAACCTTCTGGTACTCCGCAGGCCGGAGCGTGCCCTGGATGCCCTGTATGGTGTAGACACGCTCGTAGCCATGGCAGGACGCGCAGATACCATCACTCTTGCACCTCAACGTTTTGCAGAACAGGCGGAGGAGCAGGTGAACCTCCTTCGTACCGACATTGCCATCCAGCGGGGGCGCTATCTGGAAGCGGCAGAGACAGCAAAGAATTTCCTGGTTCGATGGCCGCGTTCGGAATTCCGCTATCATGTTCGTCTGCAAGCAGGCTTTGCCGCGCTGCAGTTGGGACTCCATGAAGAAGCGTTAGGCCAGTATACCATCGTCGTGGATTCCATAACGGACGAAACCTCGATCATCAGGCAGCAGGCCCTTCTCTACGGAGCTGTCTCTCGGCTGCGCCTTGGCGATAGTAAACAAGCCTTAACGACGTTGGCTGCGTTGTCGGTGCAGGATGGATACCCTTATCAAGCACAGGCGCTTGTAGAGGTAGGACAAGCGGCGTATGAAGCAGGTGAATATGACAAGGCGATGAAACAGTTGGAAAAGGCAGAGCGCATATCGCAGGATGCGGTTATCATGGTGCGTGCAGCCTTGCTCCTTGGTGCAGCAGCGATTGAAATGCAAAACTGGGCCAAGGCCGCTGATGCCTTTGCTCGGGCCGAACAGCGTGCTCTGGCTGCAGATCCAGCGTTCATGCCGCTGCGGCAAGCGTACCTTGCCGAATCTCGATTGAAACGAGGTATTTGCCTTGTAAAGAACGGTTCTCAGCGCCAAGCCCGCGTTTCGTTGACGGATTTCCTGGGCAATCACCCAACGGACAGCCGAAGAGATGAGGCAACCTTCTGGCTGGCAGAAGCCATGTTTAGGGAAGATTTGTTGAAGAATGCCCAAGAACTGTATGAAGAGGTTGTCAATCGGTATACTGCGAGCATACGGCGGGAAGAAGCGCTGTATGGCTTGGCATGGACATTCTTCCGCCGACGAGACTTTGATAAATCCACGGCCACATTTGGCCAACTGCTTAAGGCCTTTCCAACGTCGAAGTACGCAGTGGAGGCCATGGCACGCCGGGGTGACGGCTTCTATGTAACGCGACAATTCAGGGCCGCCACGGAAGCCTACACGGAGGCAGCCCGACGAGGACCCACAACGGATGAAGGACAGTATTCCGCCTACCAAGCCGCACAAGCTGCATACAAGTCCGGAGATCTCGACGAAGCTCTAGCCCTGGCAAGAGCATACGTGCAACGATAT
>JALOMA010000244.1 GCA_025455735.1 Candidatus Kapaibacterium sp. | reverse complement strand
TAAATGCGTCGGTCAGGGCCCAACTGCATGGGTACCCAGCGGTCGGCAGCTGGCATCGAGGCTACGAACTCCAAGCTGCGATCAACATCATCGGCAGATTCCACACTCGTGGGAATACGATAGATTTTCGCAGGGCCGTCCGTGGTTACGACGAAATACGCATATCGCGAATCATGGCTGAAGGCAGCCCCATAGTGGGCTCCAGGCTCGGGCATGGTAACACCAGGGGTCCGCACGGTGAGGTGCAGGCCATTCGTGATGAGTCCCGTTGCCGGGTCGAAATCATACAGCTGGGTGTTGCCAGCCACGGAGGTCATACAGCTGGGTGTTGCCAGCCACGGAGGTGATAATGAGATGACGTCCGTCCGGTGAAATGTGCATCTGTCCAGCGTCCCGTACCACCAGTTGCGGGTTGCTGGCATCGGACTTAACGGGGACGGGCTCGACACGGTCGCGCGTGACTCTGAACGCGTAGAAGTCGCGCGTGCTGCGAGATCGCACGACTACCCATGTTCCCGTTCCTTGGCAATCCGCGGTGGCCGTGATATGCTCCGTGATCTCCACATCATTGAACAGCACTTGGTTCTTGGAAATGACCTGGCCATATCCATTCTCGCGGCGAAGATCCACGACGTTCATGGTAAGGCAAAAGCAACGTGCGCCAATATTGGCCGACGTAATCGGCGCGGTGTTGAAGATGTAGTACAAGAAAGGATTGCCAGGATTCGGTACGATGAGCGTCTGGCTGGTGGACTCGTCCCCGGCAAGGTCGCTGCCGTCGGCCATGACTTCGTGCAAGCGGTTCCAAACGGTACGACCGTTGGTGTAGAAGAGTAGGTCACCTTGGACGTCATCCGATACCGAAGCCGATCCTTCCGAGGTGCGCATGGCACCATCGCGCAGAACTTCTGCCGTTCCTGAACGGAACGTAAGCCCTGCCTGGTTGCCGAAATACCAGTTCCACGTAGAACGCTGCGCCGTCACTACCACACTGCTTAGAAGCAGTACGACGAGCAGTACGGTACTGTGTACACGGGTCTTCATGATCAATGGAACGCCCATACTGTCAGGAACCTCGGTCTAACCGCAACATGCATCCGCACGCACACTGCAGCTAACGCGTAATATAGCACGGAACAACGGCAGTAGCGCATTGTGGGACGTCCAGCATTACCGTTTTTTAACCACTTCCTGTCATTGGGGTTGCAGTAGCTTTGCATGGTAACAGACCAGCTGGACAAAACCTATGGAAAAGACGATACTCATTGTTGACGACGAGCAGGATATCGTCGACCTCATTAGCTATAACCTGAGCAAGGAGGGCTACAAGGTTGTCACGGCGACCAACGGCACACAGGCTGTGGAGATGGCCGGGCGTGTGCGACCTGATTTGATCATCCTGGATATCATGATGCCTGGCATGGATGGCTTTGAAGTGTGTCGTACACTGCGCCAGAACCCGTCCACCCATGGTACGGCGATCATGTTCCTGACGGCGCGTGCGGGAGAAATCGATCAAATTCTTGGCTTGGAACTTGGAGCCGATGACTATATTCAAAAGCCCATTTCGCCGCGTGTGCTCATTGCTCGTGTGAAGACCATCATTCGCAGGGGCACCGAGCGGATACGCACCGAGACGATTGCAGCACCGGAGATCCTCCGTGTTGGTGCCATCGAAATTAATCGCCAGAACTACACTGTCAAGATTGACAACAAAGAGAGCTTCTTCCCCAAGAAAGAATTCGAATTGCTTGCCTTCCTTGCCGCCAACCGGGGCAAGGTGTTCACGCGAGAAGCTCTGCTGCGGCGCATTTGGGGCGAAAGTGTATACGTTATCGACCGTACGGTAGACGTACATGTTTCCAAGATCCGCGAGAAGCTTGGTACCCATGGCCCCTTCATTGAAACCGTCAAAGGTGTCGGCTACCGGTTCCGCGAAACCATCTAGCTGCCCATGACACCCATCCACCGCCGTTCAACGCTGCTCCGCTTCAGCTGGTGGTGGCTTACTCTTGCCGTTGTAGGTGTAAATGTCATCGGCCTCTGCTTGCTGATGCTGGCCGAATCGGCATCCATTTCCATTCCTCTCGCGATTCTTATTGAAGTCCTTACGGCGGGCGTAGCCGCTGTGGCACTCTTTATGTATGCGCGTTCATTGGAGCGGCGCCTTCTCCGTCCGCTGCAACAAGTAACCGACGTTACACGGGCAATTACCGAAGGGGCTGTATCTGGGCGCATCGAGCTCTCCTCGGAAGCGTGTATTGATGTTCAACGCGTGGCCGATGCCGTTAATAAAATGGCAGAAAAAGCCAGCAAGGACATTGGCGATATGAAACGCCTAGAACGTGTACGCTCGGAGTTCGTTGCCAATGTTTCCCATGAACTACGTACCCCTATTTTCAGCGTACAAGGATATCTGGAAACCTTGCTCGACGGTGCTTTTGATGACCCTCGTGTGTCGAAGCAATTCCTGGAGAAAGCGTTTACCAACGCACTGCGACTGAATACACTCCTGAGCGACCTCATCGATATCTCGCGCATTGAGTCGGGCGAATTGCGACTGAGTTTCCGCTATTTCAACGTGATTGATTTGATCCACGATACGGTATCGGCCACAGAATTACGCGCCCAGCAGCGAAACGTAACCGTGCGCATTACCGAGCCGAATCAAAAGCAGTTGATGGTCTATGGCGATAAAGAACGCCTTGGTCAAGTTCTGACGAATCTTATTGACAATGCAATTAAATACAACGTTCAAGGCGGAACAGTTACCGTTGCTCTTTCCTTGAAAGAGGCCACGGTTACCATTGCGGTTGCCGACACGGGGATTGGCATACCACCCGAACATGTGCATCGCATTTTTGAGCGATTCTATCGAGTGGACAAGGACCGCTCACGCGCCGTAGGGGGAACGGGCTTAGGGCTGGCCATTGTCAAGCATATTCTGGAGGCCCATCATGCCCCCCTACACGTTACCAGCACGGTCGGCGTTGGTACCACTATTTCGTTCACGTTGAAGGCCGATGAGTCGGTGTAGGAACGACATCACCTTGCTGGTTTGTCCCATCAAATACTAGACTTCCATTCTGAGCTTCGTTTGATGGTCATTTGGGTCCTCTCCCTATCACCGTTGAATGCGTAGTGGGCAGTTTACCACTCGGCAGTACCGCCGTTGGTCGTTATCACAATTGATAATCGACAGTACATGCAGAGTCTGCCTTTCCGCCGACGGTCCAGCCTGCTGCACGAGAGATCATTGTTTCGTCGACGGACAGTCGTATTGCCCTTTAATCGTCAAGAGAGGATGCGTGGCCGTACTGAGGGTCGGTGCTGTTCGTGATGCCACACCAACTATTGGCGAATTGTGGGCGCCGGTACACGAACAAACTGCACAAACAAACTGCGCATCGCCAGACGACCTGAAGTATTCGGAATGGAGCCGTTATTGTTGACGATGGTGAGCACGCGTCGGTATGTATTCTTGCCGGCCGCTTGATGTTCGCCAGCGTGGAGCCTGGAGAACATCTACACGCTGCCCCGCACGGACCAGCCGTTGTGGTTCGCTCACGGCATCATAAGGATGTGCAGGGATGTACGCTGTTCATCTACGAAGGGCATTTCAACGCCTATCGCTCGACGAATACAGTCGCAGCCGAAACTGCTGTTCCATGGCGTAACTTCACGAAATATGCTCCAGGAGGAAGACTCCGCACGTCGAGAATAACGTTGTTCTCCGACGAAGACCACGGAATTCGGTAGGTTTCTCCTGTTAGGGTAAACACTTCAACATCATTGCAAGGGGCCTTGCCACGAACGCCGATAACGGCGCGCACCGATGCCGGCTGAGGGACAACAGCAAGAATGGTAGGCTCTGCTGCAGGCACGCTTGTAGTCGTGGACAGGGCGAAGTCATCGAACCAGACGCCATCGCTGTTTCGCGTAGCATTTGACGTAAAACGCAGGCGTATGTAAAGCGTATCGGGGCGCAGTGGCAGGATGCGTTCGACGAACCGCCATGCATCGGGGG
>JALOMA010000243.1 GCA_025455735.1 Candidatus Kapaibacterium sp. | reverse complement strand
CAGCATCCCCATTCGGCGCCGTTGCCAACGTTGGAGAGATCCCTTCCATCCGATATCCGATGCGTCTACCGTAGCAGTGGTGGCGAACTGTGGATAGGCTCAACGACAAGCGGCCTCTTCCTGGATACCGATTCGGGTTTCCAACGCTTTGGAGTACCACAGGGCCTTCCGAGCGATCGCATCATGGACATCCAGGAAGATCGCAATGGAGCTCTGCTGGTTGTCACATCATCGGGCGTTGCCGTCCGTGGCAATGGGCGTTTCAACCGCGTGCCCGTAGTCCGCGCAGGTTCGGATCCGCTTCAATGGCGTGGTGACACCACGGATGTGTGGCTATTCACCTCCGGTACCAATGATGGAACGTATCCCATGCGTTGGGATGGCACCATCCTGCATGAGTTACGGTTGCCGCCATCTCCCAGGGCCGAGGCCTTCACCAAGCAGTATCCCACCAGCGCCTATAGTCCGTATGATGTCTACACCATCCATCGCATGCGCAATGGTCACATCTGGGTTGGAACATCCAATCTGGGAATCTGCGTCTTCAACGGCACGTCATTTTCGTGGCTTTATGAGGACGATCTGACAACGACTCCCGAGGGTGGCTCCTTCGGAATTCGCAGCATCCTGGAAGCTTCCAATAGTGACATCTGGATCTGCTCTTCGAAGTATCGCTATCGTGTTGGGAGCGCAGGTGCGCCGCCTTCGCAGCTCCAGTACGATCGCCTGCCTGGAATCACGGGCATGAGCTCCCCCGGCGGTTATCCCTATGTCTATGCCCTTTCCATAACCGAAGATTCCAATGCAGTCCTGTGGTTTGCTACCTATGACGATGGTCTGTGGCAGGTTGACGGCAAGAGATCAAGGCATTTCCCCATGATCGTCAACGGAGATCAGACACTCCTCTATCGTATGATCAAGGACCGCCGCGGTACTCTTTGGCTTTGCACCCAGAATAAGGGTCTGTGGACCTGGGATGGCAGGAACGTTGTCGAGTATCGTCCGCATGAGGCATAAGGTGCGGCGTGGTATGGCAGTTCTCAGGACAGTGGAACACCAAATGAAAGGCCCAGTGCCGTAGCCGATCCGGCAGGAATGACGGTAAACACAATACTGCCAAACGAAACGTCCAGCGTCAATCGAGGGACAATAACAGGCTGTGGCGATGCTCCTTCCGATGTATTCAGCACAAGCGCACCAGCAAACAGACTGAACTTCATGGAACATCGCAGACTCTGGTCGGCCAGGAACTCCCAGTGCTTACCAGCGCCGGCATACACGGCCCTATCGGACAACGAGTACATGTATGCACCAGCTTCAGCATACCAGGGGCTTTCGGTACTGTCCCACCGATACTGGGCAAACAACCCTGGATTATACTCATTGAAACCCGTTCGATCGAACGGATGCCACGATGCAATGATCGCTCCAACGACCAACACGGGCGGCCGGGCACCATCCGACGTATCAACCGTCTTCCGTCCTGCTGGCCGGAAGCCCACCGACAGATTGAACCATGGCCGCGCATCGGCAAAAACGGCTCGATAGCTGAGTGCTGGCGGCGGATTATCCGTGATGATGCGCGTTGACCGCTGCACATCGTATCCAGCCATGGCATGGATACTCCAGTGCTCGTCCATATGCCATCCAATGTCGGCCAATGCCCCAATCAGCCAGGCGGGGTGGGCCGTCGCTTCTATGCTGTCGCCAACCACCGAGGGTATCAAACGCCTGTGCGACACGTTGGCCCCTCCTGGAGTAATGCCTGTAGTCAGGGATACCTGGCCAAACCTAACCTTCCATCCTACAAGCGCCGTCAGCGTTGTCAGTGTGGACACACCATCGTATGTTTCATCGTTCCACTGCCTGCCATCACTGCTTGTTTGCCTCAGCATGGGCACACGCAGTGACGTGGCAGCGCGGAATCCAAGTACCAACCCTTCATCCGTCGTACACACTTGTGCTCCCAGATGAACGTTCGTTGCCCCATTCATCCGTGCAAGACCGCCGCCAACCACGGCAGAAGGCTGCGAGGCCAACACCTGAGCGGCGAGTATCATTAAGACAACAGGTACGATATGAATCATGGATGGTCGCGACGCATCATACTGCTGACTCTTGTAGCCTCGATCTTGATTTCTTGCGGTGATCCTGCTGTAGGACCGTTGGTCACAAATGGTGTAGCGGACAAAGTAACGCTTCGACAAGCTATTCGCGATATCGCCTATCTAGAAAGTGCCGACTCTGGCGCCATCGATGCAGCTATCGTCGTGTCAACACTCGATCTCGATGGACTATTCCTTCGTGGAGCTGTGCTGGCTGCCATGACGACTGACAGAGGCCTTCTTTCACCCCCTCCTGTATCTCTTACCGGTAACGGACAACAAACCACTCCCTCGCGTGTACCGGGTCTGCTATCCAGCCTGGGGACAACAGACATCAAGCAAAAAACCGATACCGTTAATCTTATTTGGCCCGATGAAACGGTTCGCCTTACCTTGACGGACCTCATCCCAGCTGATATCATTGTGTTTCACATGCGTAGTGACACCGTAGTTGGTAGCGACACGTACACCATTCCCCTACCGGGACGGCAATCCGATGGGTTGACACTTCGACGCTTCGATTTCTTCACGCCTTCTGATCCCATCATCATCCCCCGCACAACCCAACTGCAACCTGATAGTGGCCGTCTAGTCATCGAACGCATCACGGACGTCAACACCACCTTGATTTCCCTCCGCCGCTCGTTCTACCGTGTAATCGTTTCTCCACAAGGCAAACGGATTGGGATAGTCGTGCAAGCCCTCCACCGCTATGAGATAACGTGGAGGGAGTGAGGGGTTAGGAGGAGTATATTCGCCCAGACCCGTGTCTATGCACTACATCATCGACTACACAGCGACTACACAATTGTAGCCCAGGAGACCTCCGAATATCATGGATACGAATAATCGAAGCAATTCTTGGTCGGTGGATGAAGTAGTTGAGGCAGTTCGGTTGTACATTCTATTCTTAAGTGCCGAGCTAGAGGGCAAACGCATCAATAAACGAAAGCATCTTGATGCTATAGTTCCTCGATGAAACGGGCGTAGTCGGTCATCCCTTGAAATGAAGCTTTCCAATGTCGCATTCGTTTTTGCAGAGCTAGGATTGCCAGTTGTCTCTGGCTATCAACCCCTCCGAAATACTCAGCGAATTGTCTTTGATATTGTGCGGAGCTTTCAACGCGAAATAGCTGCATTGGAACGATATGCCGTCATTGGACTAGAATCATATTCAAGCGACTCACTTTTCGCTGACCTTTCTGGACGAGACTGGACATCCGCCTTTGTACAGATACCAAGAGACCAGTTTACGAACCGAACAGAGCCCCACCCAGACATTCCTACTTTTTCCGATTTTCTCGAGATGGAGCGACGAAAGCGACAGATTGGCACTGATGGAGAGATGATTGCTCTTATGGCAGAGCGGCAGCGATTAATGAAGGCTCACCGTCCAGATCTGGCCGAAGCTGTTGAGCACGTGGCAGTGACCCAAGGCGACGGATTGGGCTTTGATATCGCCTCATTTAACGACGATGGAACGAGCAGGATTATCGAAGTGAAGACAACAACACTCGGAGTGTTTGCACCCTTCATTATCAGTGCGAATGAACTACGTGTTTCTCGTGATCGTCCCAACGAGTTTTATGTCTATCGCGTGTATGATTTGCGGACAAACCCGAACTGA
>JALOMA010000049.1 GCA_025455735.1 Candidatus Kapaibacterium sp. | reverse complement strand
TCCCTATCTGCAAAAGGCACCACCTGTCGAACAGTGGCAACAACGCGCTCCAGGGGGGCACTTGTGCGGAGTGGGCGAAGCAGGTCGATACCTTGAGCGGCGCACAAGACTTCTATGGCAATGACGGATTGTACGTTATCGACGATGCTTCGCAGTTTCTTCGCGGCAATGCTACCCATGGAGTTGTGATCTTCTTGGTTGGCGGAGGTTGGTATGCTGTCCACACTGGCGGGATGAGCAAGGACTTTGTTTTCCGACACCATACTGGCAGCGGTGTACTGGGCGATCATCATACCGGAGTGCAGGCCGCCACGCGGCGTAAGGAATCTGGGGAGCCCCCCCAAGGAGGCATTCACGAGGCGTTCCGTACGGCGTTCACTGATATTGGCTAGTTCAGCGATGGCGATGGCCAGGAAATCCAGCACAAGGGCCAGTGGTTGGCCATGGAAGTTTCCACCTTCAAGGTGTACGTCATCGTCGGGAAAGACCAGGGGGTTGTCCGTAGCAGAATTGATTTCGCGTTCGACAACTGTGGCACAGTAGTCTATCGTATCTCGTGTAGCTCCATGGACCTGCGGCATGCATCGAATGGAGTAGGCATCCTGGACCTTTCCGTCTCCTTCCCGATGGGACTCACGGATTCCGCTACCGGCCATCAGGGTGCGCAAGTTGCGGGCCGTTTGCCGTTGTCCAGGATGAGGTCGTGCGGCATGGAGGCGGTCATCGAATGCATTATCCGTTCCACGCAGAGCATCCGCGCTTAGGGCACCAGCAACATCGGCAGTGGCTATGAGCCTCCTGGCATCGGCGATAGCCAGGCATCCATAGGCAGCCATCATTTGGGTGCCATTAATGAGGGCCAGACCTTCCTTTGCGGCCAGCCGAACAGGGGTGATACCGTGGCGTTCCAGGACAACGTGTGCTGGTTCGCCGGAGATCTCTCCTTTCCCGATGAGTGCCAAGGCAAGATGGCTCAGCGGGGCAAGATCTCCACTGGATCCAACGGACCCTGCTGATGGAATATCGGGTACAAGGCCGGCGTTGAAGATCGCCATCATCGTATCCAGGGTAGACAATCTGATACCACTCAGGCCTTTGGCCAGGGCGTTCACGCGAAGGATCATCATGGCTCGCACAACGTCGGCGGGCAGCAGTGGGCCCATTCCAGCGCTGTGGGACATTACGAGGTTCTCCTGAAGCTCTTCGACCTGCTCCGTTGGAATGAAAACGTTGGCGAACTCGCCAAAGCCTGTCGTCATTCCGTAAACGATGCGTCCTTCGGCAATCCATCGCTCGACGGCATCCCGAGCATTCTGAACGTTAGCTCGGGCTTGGTCCGAAAGAACAATACGGCTGCCCGCAGAGCGGGCAGCCGTATGAACAGAGTCGATGGTAAGGGAGGACCCGTCGAGGACGAGTTCAATGCTCATGCTCAGATTCCCGTCAAGTGTGCAAGATGATATCGAAGGTCAACGCCTTTGTCTATGCCAAGGCGTTTTCGAATGGATTGGCGATGTTTTTCGATTGCTCGAACGGAGACGAACATGACGTCGGACGTCTGCCGCGCCGTCAGTCCAGCGCGCAGGTACGTGCACACCTGGAGTTCCGTTGCCGTAAGATCGGGGCACTCCTTTCGGAGGGTATCCGAAAATGCCGATGTCAGCATGGCAACGCTGCGTTCTATTTCCGTCAGGCGGTCAAAGGCACGAATCTGATGGCGAATGTCACGTGGCAGCTTTGCCACCATCTCGCGCAATTCAGCTTCTGGGGCACCACGCATGGCGTCCAGCGTGTCCGCCAATGCACCGAGGAATTCACGCTTGCGCTGCAAGTGGATAATCAGCAGCAAGCGATCTTCCGACGGCCTCGTCACTTCGTTGATGATATCGTCGAAGGTATCGTTATGGGGTGGATTCTGTGTCACCGTCGGCTCTCCTCATGAAACAATTGCTTACTGCTTCGCAGCTGCGGGACCGCGAAGGAAGCGGCTCCACGAGTATTCCTCTGGAACGGCACGTCCAAGGAGGGCCTGCTCGATAAGGAAGTCAGCGGCATGTTTCAGGACCCATTCAAAGTTGTCCTCCTGAATGGACGTGCGTTCTGCGTCGGGGGCGGGATTCATGTAGTCAATGGCATACGGAATGCCATCCCGTACGGCGAACTCTACGGTATTAAAATCGTATCCCAGCATGGTGCAGATTCGAATACAAAGGTCACGCAAGGTATCCAGCATTGCTGGCGACGGTGCGAAGTCGGCTTTGTAGCGCAAGTGATGCGGATTGCGCGGCTCATATGGCATGATATGGACATGCTTTTTGCCTATGCAATAGCAGCGATAGTATTCAGTGAATTCGATGGATTCCTGGAGGGTCATCACGATGTCTTCCGTTTCGGAATACGCCTCGAAGAACTCTTCGATGGAATGCACCTTGTACACATTTTTCCAGCCGCCACCATCATGGGGTTTCAAGTATGCAGGGAAGCCGATGTAATCGAAGATTTCTTCCCAGTTGAGGGGAAATTTCAAATTCCGAAAGGACTCCGCCGTTGTGTCTGGCGGGTGTTGTTTACTCGGAAGCAATGCAGTTTTAGGAACGGGAATACCAGCCTTACCTGCAAGAGCATAATTGAAAAATTTATCATCGGCGCTCCACCAGAATGGGTTGTTGACGACACGAACACCATTCAACGATGCCAACTTCAGCATGGAGCGATAGTACGGTACGTCCTGTGATATACGATCCAGGATCACATCATATTCGAAAAGCTCTTCAAGGGTAACGCCCCCGATCCGTACGAATTCGGCAGAAACGTCAACATCACGCCCATTGATTTCCGCCACGAGCGCCGGCGGAAACGTCTGTTCCATACCAAACAACAATCCAACTTTTTTCATCCCGTACTCCCGATACAGTTAGTTACGTTGCACGACTATCTCAGTTGTCAGCATCCAGAATACGCATACCGGACGGGATGGCAAACATGGATGGCGGGCATTCAACACCTTCTTCCAACGATATGGGAGTCATCTGCATGCGCGACTCCGTGAACTGCACATCGATTTGCAGCGGAAAACACTTCCACACGTGATATGTTCCGGTGCTTTTCTGTTTAGCATCCCGAACGATAAAAACGTCACACGATCTGCCAAGGATGGTATCCGTTCCACGGCGCAGGATGCCTGCGGCCTTCAGGGATGAGTCTCCATATCGACAGAATTCCAATCGGCGCGCCGATTCCGACTCTGATGCCGACAAGCTCATTCGCCGTACCACGCCGTCGTCACCAAAGACGTTGTACAGTGTATCGCCTTTGATGATGCTGATATATCGTGCCGTCTGGAAGACGTTGGGTCCAGTTTGGACGTTCACCACCGTCTCATTCCGTTCCAGGGTACCGTAGTCATCAAACCATATCGTTGTTTCGCCGATACTTCCCAAGGCTGGTAGTAAGGTTCTGGCGCGTAGGATTCCGGATTTGATGCCATACCTTCCAAACGTTGCAGAATCTGCGGACTTCTTTCCCTGTGCAAGGCGTTGGGCAGGACCCTTTTCGGGCTGGCAGGCCAGTGTGAGGATGGTTGCAACAATTACCGGCAGGATTATTCTCACAGACTTCATTGCAGTAGGGATTGGTGTACCATGCGAATATAGCCAGTATGAATGGCCTACTGGACTAAACGAATGTCATCAGTTTGCAGCCAGGTACGTACCAGGCCGACGCGCATTCGGCTATCGGATGGATCCCAGCAGGCAAACGGTGGCTGAAGATCCAGCCAATGACCCAGGTTCACGTATAGTCCCGAGCCATACGCCTCTGTCATCACCGTATGGCGATGACCCATTATGACAAGATCGTATCCTTCGTCAATACGCTGGTGGGCGAAATCGCGCAGTCCGTCGGCTGGACCATAGTCCTTTTGTCCTGTATAGTCCCTACTGCCATGGCTGGTACGGGACGCCAGCGCAATGCCCCAATTCGGATGGAGCATACGATATGCCGTTTGCGCCCAACGGTTCCGAAGAATGGCACGAAGCACGAGATATCCTGAATCATGATGTGCCTTACCGTCTCCGTGAGCCAGATACATTCTGCGAGAGGGCAGCTGCAGATCCACATCGCCCTTGTACACGTGAATTCCCAGTTCTTCATGGAAGTACGTAAAGTGGCCGAAGTCATGGTTTCCCATGAGATAGATCACCGTAACTCCCTGGCGCACAAGATCTGCCAGGCAGGCGAGCGTGCGGACGTGTTGCCGTGGTATGGCATGGCGGTAGTCAAACCAGAGATCAAACAGATCGCCTACAATAGCAATAGCGGCTGCATCAGCACTGGCCTTCCGCAGGAAGTCCACCAAAAGGTTCTCCCGATCACGGTCAACCTCGCGGTTGCCATAGCCGAGGTGTACGTCCGAAATGCAATAAAGGCGTTTTCCTGGTGGAACGGCAAGCGCCAGCGAATCCAAGGATGACACAGGATGGAACATGGACATACCGGCAAGATACTGATCGCCAGGTAACGAAATCGTAACAGGTTGCTTCTGCTACCACTCATCCACCACTGCCGTGCGCCAGCACGGCGAATGCCCTATCTTTGCCATAATGTCTGCAACACCTACAATACGCCGCAAGGTTACCACGCGACGCCTGATCGACATGAAACGATCAGGACAGCGAATCGCCTGCCTTACGGCATACGACGCCCTTACTGCTGGACTTTTCGATGCCGCTGGCATCGATGTTCTCCTGGTGGGCGATTCCGTGGGCAACGTCGTGCAAGGTCACGACACCACCATTCCCGTAACCCTGGATCATATGATCTACCACACACAGGCAGTGATTCGTGGCACGGAGCGGGCCCTCGTGGTAACGGACATGCCATTCATGAGCTATCAGGTAACGCCCCAGGAAGCCTTCCGAAATGCAGGCCGCCTGATGAAAGAAGCAGGAAGCGGGGCCGTGAAGCTCGAAGGTGGGCGTCGCGTCCTGGAAGCCGTTCGTATGATGACCGACGCTGGAATCCCCGTCATGGGTCACCTTGGGCTTACGCCGCAGAGCATCCATCAATTTGGTTCGTACAAGGAACGTGGCGTTGACGTAGGAGAAGCGGATCAAATCAAGCAGGACGCCGAGGCGCTCCAAGAGGCTGGCGCCTTTGCGGTAGTCCTTGAGAAGGTGCCAGCGCCCCTTGCCGAGGCCGTAACAGCGATGATCGATATTCCAACGATAGGCATTGGTGCCGGTAGTGGCTGTGATGGACAAATCCTTGTGTGGACTGATATGATGGGTATGTCAACGGAGTTTCGGCCACGATTCGTGCGTCGTTATGCCGAGCTTCATGACGTTATCCAAAACGGAGTAGCACGGTACATCGAGGACGTTCGTACGTCTCGTTTCCCCGATTCCGAGGAGTCCTATCAGTGAAAGCTGGCGTTCTGGGAATGTCTGCCATGGTGTTGCTGGCATTGACTGCATGCAACCCGGAGGGCACACTGACGGGTGCTGACCAAGTGATCTTCCCGGACTCGGCAGTGTCCTATCGCAACCACGTTCAACCCTTTATGACGTTCAGCTGTGCATTTGCCGGCTGCCACGGGGATGTCAATGCAGCAGGTGGTGTTCGATTGACATCGTACTCGAACATCCTCTTCGACCGTCCAAATCTGATTGTGCCCACAAAACCAGACGAGAGCCTCGTCATTCAAGTCCTGGACCAACGGATTCCCCATTCCCTCGACGTCCTGCGGGGTGTCACAGCCAACCATATTACGGGCATGCGTCGATGGGTACGTGAAGGCGCCAAAAACAACTGATTCCAAATTCATGCAAGAAACTATCGTGACAACCAACACATCGAGGAGAATCATGAAGCACCTCTTAACACTAGTGACCTTGGTGTCGCTGGTCATTGTGGGATGCAAGGAAAAGGCCAACCCGGTAACAATCGACGAACTTCACTTGAACGTTGACGAACCGAGGAAGTTCGAGATAAAGACTCCCAAGAACTGGTTCACGCAGAAGGTACCAGGAGAGCTGGTGTTGGCGGTGACGTCAAAAGAAGTTTCACGACGCTTCTCGAACTTCGCCCCAGGCACCGGTGGAGCCAAGGTGGAATTGCGCGTCTTGTTGGTGGATAGTACCAGAAACCTGGACTCGATTGTCAAGAACAGCAAACTGGAGTTCCGCGACAAGTTGGATCGGTACAAACGTTCCAACAGCACCCTCGGTGGAAAGCCTGCCATCAAGCTGGAAGTGGCCTTCGATCAAACCGATGGAGAATATCGCCAGGAGATCTGGTTTGCCGAACAGGATAGCGTTATCACCATGTTCTCGCTGGCTGCCTTTGGCGGTACGTTCGCCGACTATTCAGAAGAGTTCAAGGAGATCTACCAGAGCGTCAAGTTGGCAAAACGCGAAGTTGTTGCACTAAAGACACCACAGGTTGATACTACCAAACGTGGTCCTGAACCCCCGAGTGATACCCTTCGCTCGTATAGTGCCCCCGACTTCGTGATGCAAATTCCCCAGAATTTCAGCGGGTCGCGAACATCGACCCCTGGAACAATATCATCCATGAGCTTTTCTGGCTCCCGCTTGGATTGCACGATTCAAATCGACGTCTTTGACGCATCGAAACAAAAGGATCTTGCGAAAATTCTCGACCAAAACAAGGCATCCTACGGCGGCGGTAGTCCAACATCTACTACGCTTGCTGGACAAAAGGCTGCGTACTTCAACTACAACGCCAATGCCCAAGTGGCGAGTCGGGCGTATTTCATGGTTAAAGGAGACCGCATGTTCCGCATCACCATGAACTGGTACAAACCGGATCAGAACCTCTACCTTCCCATTTTCGAGAAGTGTCTGGGAACCCTCAAGCCCAACTAATCGAACGCAATGTTGTGACCAATATGAACCCCGCCGATGTCCTTGGCGGGGTTTTTCTTTTCAGTAACAAACGTCCGATTTGCCTGTCAGACCGTACGTTTGTTACCTGCCATCTGAACTTCACCACAAAGCCTATGCCCGCACCGATACTGCAGTACCCATGGTTCGTCGCCAAACGTGTGGTCCAACATACAGTTGCCAGCATCGTACTGGCGCTGCTGTTCACGTCCACTGCCACTGCCATTCCTCAATTCACGGCGCTCACGGGTAACCGTTGTGGGGCGTGCCATGTTTCGCCAGCTGGTGGCGGCCTGCGCACGGTCACTGGATGGTATGCACGCAGTGACGTCTCCCTCATCCCTGCGTCATCGCCGGCACTTTCATGGCTGTACGGCAACGACCCAGGCAATAGTTATGCGGATGGAACCGTGCTCCTGGGCATGAACCTCCGAGCCCAAAGCACCAGGTCCTTTGCGCCGGGATCCGAGCGCACCACTTTTCCCATGCAGGCGGCCATCCACGCATCGTGGCAGCCTATCAAGGCATTGACCACGGAGCTGTCCTTCAATGCTGGGGCGTTGCGCTCTGCGCGATATGCCGGCCAGGCTGCTGGGCAAGCAAGTGTAATGTGGCAACCGATTGATTCGCTGCCCATGATCCGTGTTGGATACTTTAGGCCCTCGGTAGGCATGTACTACGACGACCATACCATCTTTGCACGATCCTGGGTACAGGATGGCCGCCGGCAGACGTTCATGCCGCCTGTATGGAGCGAGGTTGGCGCCGAGTTGACGTACGATACGCCCATGTGGCTTACGCTCCAGGCTGGTGTGTTTGGAACAGGGGGCCTTGGCCACGTTCAGGTCACTGATGGCACACAAAATAGGGTGCGCATGTTGGAAGGTGATGGTCCTACGATTACCGGCCGTGCCGTCATCTGGCCTACGTTCAACAACAAAACCATCGTTTCGTGGTTGGGCGCCAGTGCCATGGTCAACGGTTCGTTTTCCATGCTGAATGCTTTTGCCGGTATTGGCCTTTCGGACCATCTGTCGCTGATGCTTGACGTCAACCGCACGCGCCGTACCGATGCAATCACGTCAACGACCTTCATGACGGAACTCATGTGGCAAGTTCACGAGGCCTTTCTTCCATACGTGCGTTGGGAGCAAGCCACGACGTCGTTCGTGCGTCGCACGAACGACGAATCGATCACCTCCACAATCATTGGCGCTCAAGTCTTTCCCATTCCATACGTCGAGCTACGGCCGGAGTATCGCATCTGGGACACTGACCTTCCCGAGCTGGCTACGCGATGGAATCTTCAACTGCACATCTACTATTGATAGGAGCGATCTTATGATCTGGAAGTCCATATTGATTGTCAGTCTCATCTCCATGGCTGCCGGCACAATCGTCTGGCTGGCAGAAGGGGCAGAGATGTTGACGAAGGACCGCAAGCGTGTTGAAAAAGTTGTCAAAGATGAACTCTTCGGAACCACGAGCACGGTGGTGACGTTCGAAGAGGACCCGAACCCACCATTTGCGCTGATCCCTCTCGAGCCTACCCCTCTTGCCATCGTTGACAGCCTAGCGTTCGTCCTGGGTGCGGGGATAACTTTGGCCGGGATTTCAATCGTGATGATTCGGCGTTCCAAACGTTCTCAATAACAACAAGGCACCACAATGACTGCATCATCTAGTGAACGTAGGGATTTCTTACGCAAGGCTGCCGCCTCGGTTGGCATTGCTCTATGTGCTGGAACGGCCGCATCGATACTTTCCTCATGTGAGCAGGATGAATCGTTGCCGGGCCCCTCGGCCACTCCAGTGTCGCTGCCACTTGCTGGACTTCCCGCATTGGCCACCGCTGGTAGCATCGTTGTCACTACCGTCGAGGGGGTCAACGGTAATCGGCCTGTGGCAATTGCGCGGCTGGATGCCACGCAGTTTGCCGTTTTCAGTACGATTTGTGGCCACCAGGGATGCCCTGTCAACCCGCCAGAATCAGCATCCATTGCTGATCCGCTCACGTGCCCTTGCCATGGTGCCCAGTATGACTCTCGCACGGGAAAAATCACTCGCCAGCCACAAGGTGGTGGACGTTCAACGGATATGCCGACATTTGCGGCACGATTCGACGAACAATCCAACACACTGGTAATCACGCCTTGACCGAACGACGTTCACAGCCCTCTATAGAAGACCTGATCCAGAAAGCTCTGGAGAGGGTGGTCACGGCTGGCACCCACCTTTCTACGGCAATCGACGACGTATTCGCCATTCTTCGGCCGTCGGAGCGTCTGGCGACGGACGTTCGCGCGGCGCTGTTTGCGGCCTTGCGCACACGGCGTCAGCCTGACGCGTCGGGAATTCAAGCGCCCTATCATGTTTTCCCAGCATGGTTGCGGAGCAGACTCTCTGATGACCACATGCAGGCCCTCCTTACCGATGCGCCGGTGAGTCTTCGCACCAACACACTCAAAACCGATCGAGATAGCTTGCTCTCGGCCTTGTCACCCCACGAAGCGCGTCCTATTGCTGGTTCGGCTGTTGCCCTTACCGTGCAGCGTCCATTTGGACTTTTTCGCACGGAGGCGTATCGGAAGGGGCTCTTCGAGCAGCAGGACTATTCCTCGCAGCGTGTTGTGCCGGCGCTTGCCGTAGAGCCCGGCATGCGCGTTGTGGACGCATGTGCCGGCAATGGTGGCAAAACTCTGCACTTGGCTGCCGAGATGCACAACAAGGGCCGCATCATCGCGTTGGATCCGCACGAGCATAAACTCGCTGCGCTTCGTTCCCGTGCGGCCCGTGCTGGTGTTACCATCGTTGAACCGCGCGTCATTACGTCTACCAAGGTCGTCAAACGGCTGGCAGACAGTGCGGACCGTGTGCTGATAGATGCGCCATGTACTGGCACGGGCGTCATTCGGAGGAACCCGGACATCCTTTGGCACATGACGGAAGAAGTGTTGTTCGACCTACTGGCCTTGCAGCGGGACATCCTTCGGCGGAATGCGGCCATTGTCAGGGCTGGAGGCAGGCTCGTCTATGCGACATGTTCACTGCTTCCAGAAGAAGGCGAAGAGCAGATACGACGATTCCTCGGCGAGGCACGAGAATTCAGCCTTGCCGAGGAATCACGAACGGACGTCACAACGACGTCCGACGATGGATTCTACATCGCTGTTCTTACGAGATCAGGTAGCGCATGAGCTTGCGTTTTGCAACTGGCAACACGGTAGCATCAAAGGGAAACGGAACATCGGCCTCCACGCGATAGGTGGCGGGATTCGGTAGGTCGGTGTAGGTAGCAACAAGCTCCAGTTTCACGCGTTCTGGCGCCTCGACAATAGCCGTCAAGGGCCTGGCGGGCAATTCCACGGTCTTCATTGTTCTGTATCGGTCTTCCTGGGACGTGTAGATGGACAGCTCGTAGCGGAAGACGTGGACAAGGCCAGCATGTTCGTCGGGCACAAGGAGATACCCTTCGTCGCGATACATAGGCACAATGCCTACGGCATTGATATGTACGTTGTGTGAAACAAAGTCAAACATCGCCATACCTTCATCTGCCAATGCTTTCAGCCGTGGTAGCGCCCATTGCACAAGGTCAATGGTTCGTTCGGCATCATGGGATGGCGTTGCAGCCTGCTCGAACGTGAGCGTTTTGGACTCGATATCGACGCCAGTGAGCCGTCGTCCGCGGTGGTCACGCACCACCTCGGCATTGTGCCGTATCGTATCCAGCATCATTCCCATTTCCAGGACGTCAGCCAATCCTGGATAGAGCCTGTTGTGGTGGAACGCTTGTTCCACATTGCGCAGCGCAGCCAGAATCCTATACTGCGCCGATTCCAAATCACGCTCCGCATGCGTGAAAAGGTCTAACGTGAGTGCCTGCATTGTAGCCTCCGTTGAACAAGGGTGAAGACGTGAGGAAGAGCCCATGCACATATGCTTAACAATGCGAAGGACAAATCTGTTACATTGAACCTTGGCGTTCTTGCGCGATTTGTTCACACGCACCACAAACTCCGTACGTCCATTCCACCATGGTGACAGTCATTTTCGACGGCGTTTGTTCGCTTTGCAACTCCAGCGTTGATTTCCTCATACGCCACGACGTGCGCCGAACGATGCGCTTCGTGTCATTCCAGGATGGACGACTGCCAATGCTCCTTCCGGACGTCATATTGCCTTCTTCGATCGATACGATCCTTGTCGTCGTTGATGGCAAGGTACTGGACCGCAGCAATGCCGTTCTTCATCTTGCTGCTGAGCTGCCGTTTCCTTGGAAGCTGCTTGCGGCTGCCCGAATCGTACCGCGCCCGCTGCGCGATGGCATCTATAAGGTGATTGCGGCACATCGCTACCGCTGGTTTGGCAAGAAACCATCCTGCAGAATTCCCTTACCCCATGAACGCGACCGGTTCTTGTGAATATCTTGGCCATTTCCTGCAAACTCCGTAGTTTCGTGGTTCGCCAAGGCATGCAGCGTTGGTACCCAACGATTACAGGATCATCATGAGCACGTACATCGTCAACCCTGTGGAAGTCCGAATGGAAGAATCTTCCAAGGGCTCGATTTACAAGAGCATAGTTGCCATGGGCATGCGGTCGCGTCAGATCAACGACCAGATCAAGACGCAGCTGCATGAAAGGCTTGTTGACGTCATCACGGATGGCGACGAGAACGAAGGTCCCAATTACGACCAGATCGCCATCAGCCGCGAGTTTGACAAGATTCCCAAGCCTACGTTTCTGGCGATGCGTGAGATGGTGGATGGCAAGATTCACGTTCGCACGAACGAACCGGCGGCACCTGAAGCCGAATAACGTCCAAGCCATCGATTGCAGATCATCGAGCCATCCGGGAATCCGCGGTGGCTCGTTCCATTTTCCGTCATGAACGTCATCCTTGCCGTTACCGGCTCCGTTTCCGCTTACAAAGCGCCATGGTTGGTTCGCGACCTCATTCGCGATGGCCATAGTGTGCGGGTACTGTGTACACCGTCGGCCACGCAGTTTGTGGCGCCGTTGGCATTGGAGGCCGTCAGCAAACACCCTGTCGTCATCAATCAGTACGATCCAACGATCCAGGGTGGCGGCTCATGGCACGTGCAGTGGGCCCAGTGGGCACACGTCCTACTTGTTGCGCCGTGTTCGGCTACCTCACTTGCACGTTTATCTTATGGCCTTTCGGATACGGCTATGATGACCGTCGCCTTGTCCTTGCCGCAGGGAACTCCGATTGTTGTTGCTCCTGCGATGGACACGGACATGTGGCATCATCCTGCCACGCAGCACAATGTGGCGGTGCTCCGGCAGCGGGGCATCCACGTCGTGCCCCCCGAGGCTGGGGAGCTGGCCTCTGGCTTGGTGGGTGCGGGGCGCTTACCGGAGAATTCGGTGCTGTGCGCTGCTGTGCGGCGCGCCGTAACGCCACCCACATTGCATGGGCTGCGCGTAGTTGTCTCTGCAGGGCCTACCCATGAGGCCATCGACGACGTCCGCATGATTGCCAACCACTCCAGTGGCACCATGGGATATGCCATTGCCGCCGCAGCGGCACTCCGGGGAGCACATGTGACGCTGATCTCGGGTCCGACGGCTCTGCCTACGCCCTTCGGCGTCCATCGCAAGGATGTGATCTCGGCGTCCGACATGGGCGACGCCATGTCTGCGGTAGCTGCACGTGCAGATATTGTCGTGATGGCGGCCGCCGTGGCCGACTTTCGTGTGGCAAGGCCCCTTTCAGGAAAAATGAAAAAGAGCGACGGCACTGTGCCGATGAGCCTGGAGCTTGAACAGACGACGGACATTCTTGCAACACTTGGTCAAACGAAGCCAGAACAGCAAACTCTCGTAGGATTCGCCCTAGAGGCCAGCGATGTGCTGCACTATGCCGCCGCCAAACTTGAGCGCAAGAACCTGGACATGATCGTAGCCAACAGTCCTGGGCCGAATTCTGGCTTCGGCGCGGCTACGAACACCATTTCGATCCTCGTGCGCGGCGAAGAGCCTACCCACTATCCAACAATGACCAAACACGCTTGTGCCGAGGCAATACTCGATTCCATCGAAGCATTGAGGGCACGGCGCGGAGATAACCGATGATTACACTTAGTGGCGTGACCATGGACTTGGGCACGCACGTTCTCTTTGCGAACGCGAGCTTTCTTATTCAACGTGGTGACCGCATTGGCTTGGTAGGACGCAACGGCGCCGGCAAGTCCACGATGCTGGGCATCATAACTGGTGCTCGCCGGGCTACATCCGGTGGTGTAGGGATGGAAAAGGGCATCAGGCTGGGCTTGCTAAGCCAGGACCTGACGCTGGACGTCACGCTGACGCTTGAAGAAACGGCTCGGCAGGCATTCAAGGAAGTTCTTGCCCTCCATGATGAAATCGATGTCCTTCAGCATGCTCTGGAAACACGGACGGATTACGAAACGGACAGCTACATGGACGTCGTACAGCGGCTGACCGACGCTCACGAGGAATTTGAGCGGAGGGGCGGACTAACGATGCATGCCGACATTGACCGCGTTCTCCAGGGGTTGGGTTTCATCCAATCGGATTTTGGCAAGGTCCTCAGCGAGTTCTCCGGTGGTTGGCAGATGCGTGCCGAACTTGCAAGACTACTATTGATGCGTCCTGAGTGCTTGCTCTTGGACGAACCAACGAACCACTTGGACATCGAATCCGTGCGTTGGCTGGAGGACTTCCTGA
>JALOMA010000242.1 GCA_025455735.1 Candidatus Kapaibacterium sp. | reverse complement strand
ATTCGTGGCTTTGTCTTTCGCACCCGAATGGGGGAGATCAGCGTTCATGCGGAAGCCGTAGAGATGCTGACGAAAAGCATCACCCCAATTCCTGTTGGCAAAGAAGAAGTTGCTGACGATGGGACTGTTCATCGATACGATGCAATTGCCGACAAGGAACAACGGTATCGCAAACGCTACCTTGACCTTATTGCCAATCCCCATATCAAGCAGACATTCGTCCACCGCTCGCGCATCATCTCCTCCATGCGGAGGTTCTTCGACGAACGCGGTTGGTTGGAGGTGGAGACTCCCATCCTCCAGCCCCTCTATGGGGGAGCAACGGCTAGGCCTTTTGTGACGCATCACAATGCTCTTGACGTGGACTTATACCTTCGCATCGCCGACGAGCTTTATCTGAAGCGTCTTATTGTTGGTGGCTTTGATGGCGTCTACGAAATCTCCAAGAACTTCAGAAATGAAGGCATGGACAAGACGCATAACCCAGAGTACACGGCAATGGAGATCTACGTTGCCTACAAGGACTATCTGTGGATGATGTCCATGACGGAGGAACTCCTCTCCGGCATCGTTCACGAAGTCCATGGAACCCACGACGTTCCGTTTCAAGGAACCTCCATCTCGTGGGCCGCACCGTTCCGTCGGGCACGGATGTATGACCTTTTTGCTGAACACACCGGAAAGGACCTTCGGGGTCTTTCCCGAGAAGATCTCCTCAAAGCCGCCAGAGAGCTTCATGTCGACGTCGACCCTTCCGCCAGTGCGATGAAAATCCTTGATGAGATCTTCAGTGTCAAGGTTCAGCCCCACCTCATTCAGCCGACATTCGTGATGGACTATCCCGTCGAAATGTCGCCATTGGCCAAGGCACATCGGACGGAACAAGGCCTCGTTGAACGCTTCGAACTTTTCGTCATGGGCAAGGAAATCGCCAACGCATTTTCTGAACTCAATGATCCACTTGACCAGCGAGCCCGACTCGAAGACCAAGCACGCATTCGCGCAGCTGGGGATGATGAAGCCATGGTTGTTGACGAAGATTTCCTCCATGCCATCGAAGTGGGAATGCCACCAACTGCAGGGTTGGGGATAGGGATCGATCGATTGGTCATGTTGCTTACGAACAACGACTCCATTCGCGATGTACTGTTCTTCCCCCAAATGCGTCCAGAAAAGACAGCAGCAAGTACCTCGCATCGCGAGGAAGTGTAATGGGTTTTACCCCTATGACCGTGCATCAACGGCGCTCACGGCCGTTGGTACATATCCTGTTGTTTTTGGCCACGCTGTTTTCAACAGCAATGGCGGGGGCTTGGTTTGCAGAGCGTAACCCTTTGGAGCTTACGAATCTTGGCTACGGTCTCCACTATGCCATCCTGTTGCTGCTGTTTCTGGCTACGCATGAATTCGGCCACTACGTCGCAGCGCGTTGGCACGGTGTTGATGCATCGCTACCATACTTCATTCCCGTGCCCTTTCCCGAACTAACCATGTTTGGTACCATGGGTGCGGTGATTCGCATGCGATCGCGAATCCCTGATCGCAAAGCCCTCTTCGATATCGGTGTGGCTGGACCCTTGGCTGGTTTTGTTGTTTGCGTCGTCTTCCTGATTATTGGTTTTCGAACGCTTCCACCGTTCGAATACCTTACAAGTATTCATCCCCACATTACGCATCCAGCCGAGCTTACGAGCAGCGGTTTGACGTTTGGTACCACAATTCTCTACTCGGTACTGGCAGCAACCGTTGCACCCGATGGGGCCTTCGTTCCACCAATGAACGAAATGTATCACTATCCGTTCCTTTGCGTGGGCTGGTTCGGTCTTTTCGTAACCGCCTTGAACATGTTGCCGTTTGGCCAACTCGATGGTGGCCACATCCTGTATGCTTTGGTTGGTCGTCAGCAGCGCCGCATTGCACGTTTTCTATGGTGGATCCTGTTTGCAATGGGGTTCTCCAGCGTGGCAAATATGGCGCGCGTCCTACTGGCAAGCCCATCGCCGGAGTCGTGGGTGATTTTTTTGCAAGGAACGTTGCTTCCCGTTCTCGAGTCGATGCATGCCATTGCACCATGGCTTTTTGCCGGCAACGGAAGCTGGTTGGTATGGGCTCTTGTGATTCGCATCTTGGTAAAGGTTGATCACCCCGATGTTCCCGAAGTCGAACCCCTTTCACCGCTACGCAAGGTGCTGGGATGGTTCTCGTTTATCGTCCTGATAGGTAGCTTTAGTTTGAGTCCCGTATCACTTAACCCATGACGCAACGGCAACATACCGTAACTGCCCTAGTTCTGGCCTTGGCTGGCCTGCTCCTTATACGGTTGGGCGGGCTTGAGATTCAGCCGTGGGACGAGGGACTGTACGCGATACGGGGGCAGGCTTCCGTCGTGTTCGACGAGTGGATCGATCCTACACCATACACGGCAGGTGGGTTGTACTCTTCCACGCCACCGCCCATGACGTCGTGGCTCGTCGGTTCGTCCATAAAACTGTTTGGCCCAACCGAATTCGCCGTACGTCTACCTATTGTGTTGTGTGCAGCAGGTGTCCTAGCACTGTTCGTTGGCATTGTACGCCGGTACGCTGATATGTCGACAGCGCTGATGTGCGCCGTGGCATTGGCTGGCTCGTTGCCATTCATGGTGTATGCGCGCTCCGCCATGTCCGAAGTGCCACTGGTTTTGTTCATCCTACTTGCATTGGAGGCTGCCCTTCAAATGACCGAACGGAAAGGGGCCTGGGCACCATACATGCTGTTTGCAACCGCCTTCGGCGGTGCGCTGCTCACGAAAATGGCCATATCGTTTCTGCCAGTGCTGTTTCTCGTGCCTTGCTTGTGGCAGGATGTGCGGAATCCACGAACGGTGGTTGCTATCGTTGGGACCGTACTGGCTGGTCTTGCCCTTGCCGCGCCGTGGTATTGGTATATGATTGGCACCTATGGAGATCAATTTCTCCTTGCGCTTACAGTTCCACAAGCAACACAGATCGTGGAGGGGAATAGTTCGCCGTTAGGCCCCTTGTACTACGTGAACAGCTTACTATCTGGGCAACCATTGACCATCGTTGCCTTTCTCGTCGTTGCCCTTGCGATTCCTTTGCGCAAACAGATTCAGCAGTATATGCACCCTGCCGTGATGTTCGTGCTGTCGTGGTTCGTGCTTGCAGTTCCCGTGTTCTCCCTGGCACCTACGAAGAACCCACATTATAGCGTACTTCTGATTGTTCCTGCCATAGGTGTTGCTGCTTGGGCTCTCGAGATGTTTCGACGGGTCTCAGCCCGATGGTTGGTGCAATCCTATGGCCTGATGGCAGCCGCAACAGTATGGTCAGTCGTGCCAAGCCTGCGCGCATCTGTGAAACAGGATCCTTTCGACCCACAAAGTATGGCTGTTATGCTGCTGATGATACTTTGTATGGCGGTCCCCATGCTCCTTTCAGAGTCCAAGCGCCAACGTTGGGCCGTCCATGGATGGAGACCTGCGGTCTGGGGCACGGTTGTGATATCCCTTGTTGCTTCGACAGCAACGGTGCAGCTCGGGCGCAAGGAATCACAGCTTGGAGGCAAGGTGATTGCCAGCAGATTGTTGGATATCGAGCCGCGAACGTTTACGTATATGTTCCACGCTCGGAATGCTGGGGATGCATTTGCTCCTCAGCTTGCCTGGTACATGACGGGACGCATGACTGGCTGGCTCCCCGGATATGACTACATCCCAGAGGCTCTTCCTGAGTTTTCGTCATCACAACGCGTACAGGCTGTGTCTCTACTGGGGCGCACGGCATACGTTG
>JALOMA010000241.1 GCA_025455735.1 Candidatus Kapaibacterium sp. | reverse complement strand
AGTTCCGATTCAAGTTCCGCACGGACTCGGGAAATCTCAATCTCATCGAGTTGTTTACCTTCACCACGGGATGGGTGGCTTCCTCCCCGGACAAATGCGTCTTTCATCCTGACTCGATTGAAGCCGGCGGCTTGAGCCCATCGTCGGACTGAAGGTGAGCTTCCGGCCCGTAGGGCTGGCGTCCCCGGTTCGGCAGAAGCGAGACGAACAGCAAGCCCAGAGGCGGGGGCATCCACTCCTTTGCACCCATGCGGGCAAGCGTTTGGGCCGCTTTCGGCTGCTGGCATGTAATCCTGATAAGTTCAGAATGGGTGGCAGCTGTGTGCCGGGGTCCAGGTCTTGCTTCTCCCGGCATGCCGGATGCGCATGATGCTTCGCCATATCAGGTTCACCAATGGAAGTGAGGAAATGAAGATGGTTGTCCGCATGGCGCAGCCGGTGCGGCAGCCGGCCCATCAGCAGGTTGCCCTCGAAGTCTTCGTCGAAGTACGGAGCCATTGGTTTGTTCTCCAATTGCCACAACAAAAACCCTGGTACCGTAACGATTGATCTGTCGCAGGGCATTGAAGTCCACCTGTGACTGGCCATCCGTGAGAAAGAGGATTATGTTTACGTACCGATCATCCCCAACCATATTCAATGCTCGCGACAGTGCGGCATTAAAATTCGTCCCTCCACCCGCCTTCGTGCTGTCCAACCAGTGCAAGGCCGTGGAAGTATTCTCCGGCGTTGCCGGAACGTGACCGTCCCACAGACATACTGCCTGATTGTTAAAGCGGATGACGTTCATGAGGTCGGACCGCCGCAATGAGCCCACGCATTCGCGGGCTGCGCTGAGTGCCTGACGCATGCGCTCCCCTGCCATGGAACCGCTTTGGTCGACAATGATGCTCACTCTCTTGGCAAGGATTGTCTCCTCGCGTGTATCCAATTCTGGCCGCCCGAGAAACACGACATAGCCATCCTGACCAGGGCGTTTGAAGGAAAGTGCTTGGAACGTTGTCGAACCCAATCGTTCTGCCCAATGCACTGCGGGTAGTGGCTCCGAAGGCTGAACCGTTCTTGAGAGCTTCGCATGTTTTGTCTCTGGACTACCCAGCACTGGTTCCCCACCAACAAGCATGTTGACAAGCCCAAACTCTGAGTGTACATCCACGGTTAGCTGAACAGGAGATGTCCTAGGAGCATCATCCGGGAACACGTCGGCCACGGTATATTCAATACGGTTTGTGGTAAACGGAAGGAGTTCGATCGTTGTAACCAGAACCTCGAGCGAGGCATTGGGCGCGATTCGTGTCGGCAGCGGCAGCACGAACAGGCCTTCCTTACCTTCGTCGAAGAGCGTTGACGTTCCGCCGTCGTCAGCGCCCTGTACAACGGCTGTATCCGATGCATGCATCGACGCTACTGTCCATTCGGCACCATTGATGCGATACTGGATATTCGAGATGGAAGCTCCGCTGCCAACAAGAATGGCAATCCGAGCGCTGGCGGAGTCTGCGTGGTGATTGCGCCATTGATGCGATAGTCTTGTCTCGGCTAGTTGGCCTTGAATGACGGCATCCACCGCGAACAGCCCCGATTCAAGTATCCGCGAACCATCCGCTCGTTTCCATTCGACGACGCCCTGTCCGAACGACGATGTGGGAACGATGCAGGCAATGGCCACAATGGCAATGAGCAGTATTGTAAGTGCGTTCATGGTTGCCGTCCTCATTGGATGAAGAGAGTTTGCGATGTTGAACCCTTTGGCGTTTTCACGTATACGACGTACATCCCAGGCGTCAGGTCCATAGAGAAGGAGGTAAGGTCAACGTCTAGGGCAAACTCCCGTCCCGTCGTAACGTCGTCATAAAGCACGCCAACAACGCGACCAACAATGTCCAGGAGTTGTACCACCACGCGTTCACCAAACACCCGCTCCGGCAACTGTACCGAAAGACGTACATGGGATGTTGCCGGATTGGGCGAACAGCGGATGGCCACGACTTCAATGGGGCGTTCATCGGGGCGGTGGATACCCGTGGGTGAGCCCGTGTCTTCATCGGGATCGGCATACAGTGCCGTATACTTCGTGAGAATATTGAACTGTATGGAAAGGCGAATAATCTCCTTGACGAGTTCATCAACTTCGCCCACGCGAGCAATTTCGTCGAGCAACGCTTGAACCTTTGCTTGGGCCCAAAGTCGTGCAACGGCAAGCGTTTGGGTATTCCTGTCGCCGAAGGGTATCTCAACGTTGCGTTGCGTGGAAATGCCATTCAATGTTGCAGCAAGGGAAACTGTATGGGTACCTGCATTCGTGAAGCGTCCCAGCTGTAGAATGCGCTCACCAGCGGATATTGTGGGCAGTGTTGTCGGAAATACGTCTCGCGTTTGGAGTCCACCATAGGAGATTCGCGCCTGCTCGAGCAATGGCATGGAAATTCTTCGTAAATGGAATGCCATCAAGCTGGGTATGGAATCGTCCGCATCAATACGGGTGAGGAATCCACCTGTGGCCGTTGCAATTCCCCGCAATAGCGCATCACTGGGCTCGTTACCGATGGCAATTGGAAAAATGCGTGCCTGGGAGGTGTTCCAGGATCGCGTTGAATCCATGATCGCTGCATTGTCGACAATTCCCCAGCTTGGTGCACCATCCGTTAGAAAAACAATGGACTTCGATGTTCCTTCGTGAAACGTCATGAGTAAGGTTTTTCGCAGTGCCTCCGAGATATTCGTCAGCCCCATGGCCACGCGTGATTCAATGAACTCCCGTGCATCCTGAATGGTCTGTTCATTCACAGGAACCAGATCTGGCTTCATGGATACGACGCCCGTGCTGAACGATACGATATTGAAGCGATCGTTGGGCGCTAGTCCGTCGAGAAACGAATGCAGGGCCGACCTCAGGTGATCCATGCGTTGTGGCGTCATGCTGGAAGACACATCAGCCACCACAACGATCGACCTCGGCAAGGTTGCCACTCCTTCATCAGGTAGCGTTACAAAGGATCCGAAGAACCCCTCACTGCCCATGGAGTCCGACTCCTCCGGTGTGTAGGTAAGCACAACCATGTCGAGGGCCGCATTCTCATGCGTAATGTCGATGCGGAAATTCCTGTCGGGAAGAATATTCTCATCGCCAAAGGTGACAATCTTTCGGGTATCGGAACGATGGTTGACTTCTACTGCCTGGGACCCAGGCCGGGACGGAACGATGGAGACGATTCTTTTGGTGGATGTTACATCCGCTGTAATACTCACCCGCCGTAGTGCCCTCGGCGATGCACTGGCCGTCTTGGTGAAATGGGTATAGGACACAACTCCAAGCGCATAGGGCAGTACTTCAACGTACGTGATATCGACAATGACCTCACTCAGCGGCTCAATTGGTGCAATGTTCAGCTGAAAGATGTTATCGCCAATTTCCTTCAACAAGGCGGGATCAATCAAGCGCCGCACCTTATCATCATACTTTGCTTGTGCGGACTGACGCTCCTGCACGGACGCGACATAGCGGCGCCCATTGAATACATAGGCCATCTCGGTTATCATGGCACCTGGTGGAAGTGGAAATACGAGTGTTGACTCGACCCGCTGATTCAGCTCGTTCTTGAAGACCTGTAGCACCTTCGTTGTAGCTACATGATCCGTAATTACTGCCTGTGCATCATACGACACGATGCTCATTGCTGCGTGGGTTTGATTGCTGTTGACTGGTCGAACGAAAAGTGACCCAGTAGAATATGCCGGCAATGCCACAGCAAGCAAGAGAAGGAGAAAGATCATCAATTTCATACTGACGGCCTGAAA
>JALOMA010000048.1 GCA_025455735.1 Candidatus Kapaibacterium sp. | reverse complement strand
GTGTCGGTCCAACGGTCTTCCTGGGTAGCATTGTGCCACGCTGCGATGGTCCATGAAGGTTCGTTGCCAAATCGATACTCCACAAGGGCCGTATCGCCAGACTGCAAAAATGCGGCCACACGATAGCTGAAGCGAATGGCGTCATTTTCTGGAATGACGGCCTCGAATTGATGCGGATAGAGCAGCACGGTGTCACGCGCGCGGTCCCGATAGGGGCCAGCAGGACTATCCGTGTAGGCCGCAGGTTCGGAGAAGCTGAACCAGGTACTGCGCGACCATTGTCCACTGCGTACGAGATAGTTGGGGATGGTATCGAAGTTCTCTGTCCACCAGTTGATGGGGCCTGTGAAGGTTATCAACGTATCGGACCAGTCCGATAGCTGATTGTTGGCATCGACGGCCCGCAGACTGATGCGATACCATCCGGTGGCATTCGGTTGAATGCGGAGGGTGCGTTGTGCGCCAGAATCGGTGGAAGGAACATCTATCGCCGTGTCGAAGGTGTTGGCGCGAATGCGGACACCTGCAAGGTTGACCAATGGATTCTCGCCATCGGCGCGTAACCGCGGCATGGTGACGTCAAGCTCCAGCTCTCCGGTGGCAAGGCCCCTTACCGCACGAAGCACGGGGGCAGCGGGTTGGGGTGAGCCCCCGGACCAGGCAGAGGAGGTAAGGCGGGATGACGTATCGCGATTAGTTGCTGCAACGATGGAATAGGTGTAGCGAGTATAAGGCTGTATGCCTTCGTCTCGGTACGTGGTGGCCGTGCCGGGAAGTGTGGCAATCGTCTGGCCATTACGGCTGATGATGAGGGAAACCTCGTCGGGGCGAAGCGGCTGGCCAAAGGACCGCGATCGTACGGCGTCCCACGTGAGACGAATGGCCGTTACCGTATCGGGCAGCGTACGGGCACGAAACGGTACGGGAGCGGCCGGGGCGCGCACGTTGACGCGAGCGGAGTAGACGTCGTTGTCGGCAACATTTGAAATGGAGTTGCGCATATCCACCCACGAGGGATGAACCATGCCGTCGAGGAAATCAGCTCCGGAATAGTCGCCGGCGAACGTCTGTCCATTGAAAGGATTGCGACGGAGATCGTTTTCACCGTCGCCCACACGCCGGTCGGTCCATGTTGTTCCTCCGTCGGCAGAAAAGCTCACGTAGACATTGACCAGGATGTTGGCGGCATCATCACGGCTGTCGAAGTACATCACGGCAAGGTCTCCATTGGTTGGATCCAATGCCAACCATGGCCAGAATTGATCGTTCGTTGTGTCGGAATGGACGATTGTTGGTGCGGACCACGTCGTGCCATTATCGGTACTGCGCGAGAAATACACGTTAGGAACGGTATCAGCCGACCATACGAGATACAGCCAGCCACGGCGTGGGCCCGACGTATTGTCTACAACCAGTGTTGGATATGCTTCGGCGCGAACCACGCCTTTTACACGCGAATTCACTTGGCCAGCAACTTCGGACTTGCGGCCAAAGGACTGATAACGATGAACAATTTGTGGGGCGGAAAACGAAGATCCGCCGTTGGTGGAGCGTGCATAACGCACGGCGCGTTCCGTTCCGGAGTTCCAGACAACGTGGACGGTGCCATCTGGGCCTGTGCGTGCGAGGGGGAAACTTTGGCCGAAGGTCGTGTCCTCCGACGTGCGTGAAAATCGATCCGACACGGGCACTGGCGCCCGCCACGTTAGGCCACCATCGGTGCTTTTGGCAATGACGATCTGCGTGGAGGAGTCGCTATTGATCACACGTTTCCAGGGTATGTAGAGATGGTTAACGTACGGTGACGTGGACGCGGTGTCAACGTGGATATAGTACTTGTCTTCGAAAGCGGAGTCAGCGGTTTGTGGCCCGGTATGGATGATAACGGCCACATGTTGGGGATTCCATGTTTGGCCACCATCGGATGTTTTGGAAATGAAGATGCCGTTTTCGCCGAACTGTGCGTTGCTGGTGCGGTTGAATCCGCCATAGCACAGGTAGCCAGTTCCGCTGCGGTCGAAGCACACGGATGGATCGTTTGTTGAGGACCACCCGGGTCGGGCCCGTCCCAACGACACGTTCTGCCACGTGAGGCCGCCGTCACGTGAATAATAGGCCCACGTGCTGGAATTGCCCCGATAGTCTACGGCGCTGCCAATGAGGTTGCGCGGGTTGGTAGGGTTGATGGCGATGGACGACTCATTCTGGGCGGGCAGTTGATCCTGCTCTTCGGTGATCATGTTTGTGTTGGTGAAGAGTCCGGGAGTGGACGGAACCACCAGCATCGGCACCAAGGGCAAGGTATTGGCCCTCACTACGGGTGTAGGATGTGCGCGCTCCATGTGGCGTACGTTCGGATGTTCCTGTGCGGAAAGCCATGAGACAGCAAGGAGGGCGAGAGCGGAGGTCAAGAGGAGTCGGATCATGGCGGTCAATCTACGGAAATGGACAAGGACGTGCTGGAGGCGCCTAGAGGCCTATATCGGCGCGAAGTGTTGGTAGCGAGGCAACCTGCAGCGAACGTCGCAGCAGGCGGCTCATTCGTTCGAGGTCGGGATCGGACGTGGCACGGAGTACGAGCACAACGTTTCCGAGTGTGAGCAATCTAACGTCGGCAGATAGGGAGCGCGCCAGCTGGCCTGCCTCCTGGAGATGGGTGCGTGCTCGATGAGCTTGGCCGGAGTGTAGGTCGGTGACGGCACGCTGGTTCAGGATAAGGCAACGGTCTCGCGGGGTGAGATGATGGTCGCGTTCGGCAACGTCAAGAAGGGACGTAGCCTCCGCGAACGCTCCACGTTCCGTGGCGGCACGGGCGCCAAGGCAGCGGAGCAGGACGCGCTCCGACGTGGTGAGAGTGCTCGTATTCTCGGAGATGATGGCCGCGACGGCATTTCTGGCGGCTTCGATGTTTCCGGCCACAATGTCGTCGCAGATGCCCCGAATGACGTCGGTCATGGATCGTGGAGCAGCGGACCCCACAGCGTCACCCGAGGGGTTGGCATGAGGGGAGGGCATGTCGGCCTCCGGCAGGGGTTCGCTGGATGTAATCATCGTTGCGCGAATCAAGCCTGCGATGGCAGTGGCACCTGTTTGGTCGGCACTGCGGGCAGAATGTTCGAGCATTCGGTCGGCAACATCCGTTTCTTCGGCCTCCGAAGCGTGGGCTGCAATGAAGGCCGCCAGTTGCGTGCGTACTTCGTCCAGTTTGGTGCGTTCCTGTTCGCGCATCAGGACGTCGGCCATGGCATGATGGATGGCGCGGCGTTCCTCGTATTCGGGGACATGTTGGAAGTAGGTCCAGACGAAGGTCTGGGTGAACTCATAGGCCGTCGTGCGTACCCCATAGCGCGTTCGCATGCCGATACTGCGGATGAAGCCCGTCTGGCGTGCCAGACGGCGAAGGGTGCGGATGGTGGTTACAACATCCGTGTGGAGCATCTGCGACATCATCCAGGCCGTGAACTCGCGGCCTTCGGAGGCCGCAATGCTCAGGATGGTGGCGTCATCGTCGCCTACTTCATGGACGAGCATGGTTGTGGCGGGATGGTCGCCAAGATGGACGCCACCGTGGACGAGTGCTTCGGCGTGAATGCTGCCGTCATCGGCGATGTGGCCTGCCTGCCGAAGCCACGTAAGGTATTCCCGTAGGATGCCGGGGTTGCCAGCCGTACGCTCGTGCAGAATGTCCAGCTGGGCCACCGTTGGCTTGCACGAGGGCTCCATGCGAGCCACCAGGGCATCCAAGTCTGAGCGCTCGAATGGGGCCAGGTGGATCGTGCGCGAGGCCATGTCGGGATCCCGCATGGCCGAGGTCAGGGCTAGGTTCGATTGGCGTGCCAACGACGGCGTTACCGCCCAGATGATGGCCAATGGTGTGTCCTGTAGGCCGGACATCAGGCGCTGCAGAACATCAACACTTTGGGCGTCGGACCAGTGTCCGTCGTCAACCAACAGCACTGTCGGCTGGCGTTCTGCATGAACCCGAAGGGCGTGGATGCACTCATCCACGGCCGCCTGTTTTTTGGCCTGCATGGCAGCGGTCTCGCGCCGATATTCGGTCAGGTCCTGCGATACTGCCTTGACGGCATAGATGACGTCGCCAACCACAGGCAGCGCACTCAGTAGGCTCATGCCCACGTTGACGGCCAACCGCTTGCGAGCGGCCTCGCCCCCTGCCAGGTAGAGTTGTTCGAGGGCATATCCGAAGGGCTGTAACGGCTGGATACTGGCAACGTTAAAAGAGCCAATGGGCGCACGGCATTCAACGCGCACGGCTGCTTCTCCAAGGCGTTCGGCGAGCGTATCAAGCAAAAACGTTTTACCCTGGCCAGCTTCGCCAGCGATCAGGGCAACGCCGCCATTGCCATTCTTCCAGGAGTCAAGGAGCTGTTCGACGGCATTCACGGGTTGGGCTCCTTTTCCGTGCGCGGAGTGCCCAGGAAGGCCCGTAATAGCTGTTCGGTGTTGGCGTCAAGCGTGGTGCCCACGTCGGTAGTGGCTGTGGTCATGGGGGCAGACTCTTCGGACCGGCCGTACATCAGGATAACGGCATAGGTGATGAGAAGCATGAATTCCAGACCAAGGGATCCAAGAACAACGGAGGGATCTGTTGCAGGCAAGAACTTTAGTCCCCGAATGCCGATAACGATAATGAGCACGGCCGCTCCAATATAGACCAATCCGAGAATGGCATTGGAATATCGGTCCGTAAAGTATTCGCGCATATAGAATTTGACGGCGTCGTGCAGTCGTAGCAGCTGAAGGGCTGCCCCTGCGTCCCGCCACAATAGGGCTTTGCGCAGAAGGTCCAAGTCCGTAAAGGGCATGCCATAGGCATCGGCAAGGTCATGGAGGCGCCTGCCATCGGCGCGCACAATGTCTGACGTCAGGCGTCGCACGTCATCGGCCGTGTGGTCTCCATACCGATGGACAGCCAGTCGGTCCACCATCATGAGTATCTCACGTTCGATTTTTTGCCGCGCGAAGCCAATGCTGGCAGGAAGGATGACCGTGACTAGCATGGCGAGCACGGTTCCCCCAACAAGAACGAGTGGAGTAAGCGCTACGACGGGTTTGAAGATGTACTCGGCATGGGGGATGGTATGGGCGTCCGCAGCACCACCCGCCGGAACAAGTGCCCACGTGGTATATGTACCGGTCGTCAGGGTGTCGGGATTGCGGTTTTCAGCAATACGATAAATGACTTGTTCGCCACCACGAAGGACATCACTTTTCAGGAAGGTCGAAAAGAAATTGTCCATGACGGGCATGAATCCGAAGAGAAGCAAACAGTATGCAGCGGCTACGCTGAGCGCGAGGGCGACAAAAAACTGTGCGGCCGTATGCTCGCGTAGTTCGATGACCTGTGATCGGGTTGATGGCATGGTGAAATATACGGTTGGAAGTGCAGATGGTGGCTTGCCTGTTATCGGCGGAGGATAGCCGGCACATATGTTCGAATAAGAAATCGAAGTGCCAGGAGGAGGGCAACGGCTTCGATGATGGCAGACCGAAGCAGCGATGGCTTGGATGATCCGGCCGTAAATGTCACGAGGTCAATTATCGACGTTCCCATGATGCCTACGGTTGTGACGATGCCTACCAGCACGACAGAAAATGATAGGGTAAGCCAACGATGGTTGACGATCTGCGCTAAGCGTTCAACCCACCGCTGAGCCATGGTGCCATCCCAACGGGCAAAGGCCAAGTAGCAAATCATGAACCCAGAAGAATCGATGTTTAGGGTATGCAGCACCATATTGTGAAACAAGATCGCACAGCAAAACGCCAACAGCATCCACTGACGCCGAAAGGCAGCACAGCAGAACAATATTTCGAAGCCCACCGTAAACCAGTCTGCCAGCTCCCAGAATACCGAGCTGCGAATGGTGGAGAGCCATGGCGACAAGAGTTGATGTGCTTGTTCTCCGGCCTGATATTGGATGAACCAACCTAACGTGGCCTGCGAGGAAAAATCACACCACCCGGCCACGGCCTTTTGAATACCCGCAGTAAAGAACATCCATCCAATGGCAAAGGCATAACAGAAAAGTGCAGCCGCTGAACGGACGGAATTCAGGGTTTCCGATGAAGGATGGTGCGATGCTCCTCTCCGTGCCGCATCAACGGAATAGCATGCGCCCCAGTCCGTAAAGGCGAATACCAGCGGTAAAAGAAGATACATCGTATTGTGGTTGATTTTCCCAAGTGAATAGGCGATAGCGTACGAGAACAGGCACAACAAAGAAAATGCCAAGGACGAAAGCCGCGTGCGATAGCCAACGAGCATGGCAACAGCAGCCATGACGGTGGCTACGTGAAGGAGCATGCATAGTAGAGGAGAAGGGAACCCTGGCAGTAGATAGGCAAACCCAAACGGTGGCGTAAAGAAGGAATCCGGAAGGTCGGCAACAAAAGAGATGTCGGGGATAATGCCGAACAGCAGGACGTGAAGCGAAAAGAGAACGCGGAAGACAGCCAGAGACTCTGCCGTCGTGGAATACGTAGCCAATGAAGACGCAAGAAACCGGATGTACGCTTCGCGGATCCTCATGGACGGGAACCCCTCGTGGTAAGCATAATACGTACGGAGTCCGTTTGACGCTCGGAAACCATGTGGATGCCGTTGTTGCGGCGTACGAATTCCCTCTGGTGCCAGAGCACGCTCGCCGAAACAGGAATACGCCCAGCCTTGATGCTGTCGGGATAGAGCGTCAGTATGCGCGTGGCCAGCCACGCCGCCGTAGAAGGTTCGCTGTAGCGCACACGGCGGGTTCTGTCGGCCATTAACCACTCCTGGGCCGACAGCCGAAGGCGCTTGAGCTGCTGGATGGCCGACGTCGACGAGGTGTCCACGGACGTCCGCCGATAGTGGTTGGACGAGAAGATGTTCTTCATCACGGCCGTAGCTCCAGTAAGCCGTACCGTGGACAAAAGATCATGCTGATCCAGCCGTGACGTGCTGCCTGAGTTCCATTGCACAAGCACCGTCGGTTCTTCGAACGAGAATACGGAATCTTGGACGTGGTAGACGCGCGCAAAACCTGGCATCGTCAGGCTTGGATATGGTTCGGCAACGAGAAACGTAAAGAAGAATGCCGCAACGAAGAGCAGCATCCAAAGGGTAACAAGTCGATGGTAGGGAGGAGTCAAACAGAGCGTCTGGTTGTTTTAATGGCAGATAACCTGGGTACGGGCATGGAGGACCCTACAGAGTTACAAAAAAGGTGCCATTTTGGTGTTCGACGTCACTGTTCTATGGTACACCATGGCTCTCCGTCCACGTTGGTTGCTGGTCATTGTTCTGATCTTGTTCCATCTTGCCGCCCGGGAAGGTCTGTCGTGGGTCTATCCGGAACATCGCGCCATCATGGCCCGCGCAATCCGTAGCCTATCGGTAGAACGGCAGCGCCAGCTTCAGGACCTGTGGGCGCGTGCCTCCCAGGCGGCCCCCGGAAGGCTGAGTGCAGGCCCCATTGATGATGGTAGGGAGCTGGAAAAGGGTCTTTTGGATTGGGCCGCGTGGCCTGCCCTGGCGGGGGACCATTCCTGTTCCGTGGCAGAATTGATGGCCTGTGTGCAACGTGAACACTGGACAATCGACGTGGCGCGCATTGCAGCACAACTCGAAGCCGACCTGCGCTCCGCCATGACCGTCGCGGAACGTACCAATGCCATGCGCAATGCAGACGTGCGCCTGCAGCGGGCCGACCCCCAGTATGCCACGCGGGCTGGTTCCGGAAACGCACATTTTTTGCGGGCAAGGACCCACTCCCAAATGGAGCTGTCGCAGTACATCCTTGAATGTCTGTCGACGGAAGAAGACCTTAATGCCGTTGCCGTCTATATCGTTCATCATGAACGCGCGAAGCATCTCCTTCTGGATGCCGAGTTGCCTGCACTCTCTGGACCTGAACGAGCACGCTTAACACTCATGGCACTTGCTTACGAGGCATTTGCAATACACTTTCTGCAGGACATGTTCTCTTCGGGGCACACCGTAGGCACGTGGGGCAACACGGCGGAACGCAAAGGAACACATGATTATTATTGCGAGCATGGACTGGAAATACAGGCATGGGACGGTACACATGCCGTCGTGTTCGGCGATGCCTACATGCAGCCGTCCGATGAAGAACGTGCCTCGCGAAGCGTTACCAAGTCTCTTGAGGCTTTTTTGGATGCTGTTAGGGTGCCGTCGGTTGGAACATGGGGTGCGGTCGTGGATACTCTGACCATCTGCGGTACGGATCCCTGGAAAGAGCATGTTGCGGCCGACATTGCTACGTCACTGGAATACCGGGATATTCTTTCGACTGTTCCCATTCCAGGGCTTCGTTCCGGTGCTGGCGCTCTTCCGCGATTCCGTACGGAGCTGGGAGGTTTCCTGGGGTTTACGTCCGGTGTGCGCGCTGGCGCTCTTGCCCATGGCTTTCACACGTCGCAGAATGCTGTGGGGCGCATTTTTGCTCTCGATGTCAACGTTCGTGTGGGGTTTGGGCTCGAAGGAGTGCTCAACGAAAGTGGTGACGGACTTGTTTTTCTGGAGGCCGGCGTTCGGATGGACGGCCCGTCGTCCAACACCCTTGCCGACGATCAATCGCTTACCCAAGGTGGCAGCATCACGGCGGCCATCCCAACGCGTATTGGCTATCAGGCGCGCCTGCGGATGCCATTCTGGATTCTCCCAGGTGACCTCGTCCTGCTGGCACCGTTGGCTCTTGCCGATGCAACTGCCTATCAAAACATCCTGGTGCAAGCTGGAAATGGAGGCGCCTTTGGCCTGCAGTCCGGTATTGCTACGTCATTCGGACGCTTTCAGATAATCCTGGGCCGCGAACTGGCCATAACACTCTATGGCTTCGGTAGCCAGTCCGATCGCGTGCTGATGCCCGTAACCTCTGGCGATGCATCTTCCGTGACCTTCGTAGGCTTGCGGACGCTGTCCTTGGAGCTGCCCATCGTGGCATATCGTCCGTTCCGGAGTTTTACCAGCGACCAAACATCGGGGCTGACGCTTCACCTCTACGCAGGCTGGGATGTTCCGCTACAGGCCGACTATATCCTACCCCAGAGAGGGGCGCTTTCTCCGGACGTTCGGGCCATTGCTACGGTGGGTGTGCGTCTGTTCTTCGACTGGCGTGCCTATTGGTGAATATTTTTTTAGGCCGATGTCGAAATGTATCGTGGCTATCCGACATTGTCTGTGTATGCCGCGACACAGGGCCCGTGAGTGGTGTACGATTCACATGAAGGTTTAACCAACCATAAAGGATTTCAACCATGAAATACGCACTTCTTTTTCTTGAAGGACAAGGCGGCTTCGACGTCCGTACTGACGAACAAAAGGCTCCTGCCTATTGGGCTGGGTGGGCGGCATATATGGCGGCCATACGTGACGCCGGCATTTTTGCTGGCGGTGCAGGGCTGCAGCCGCCGCACACTGCCACGACGATGCGTCGCGTTGATGGCCAGTCGGTACTCCACGATGGTCCCTTTGCCGAAACCAAAGAAATGTTTGGCGGCTTTGTCCTTATTGATGTTGACACCTTGGATGACGCCCTCTTGTGGGCAGCACGATCCCCTTCATTGGATGGAGGAGCGGTAGAAGTTCGGCCAGTGTTGCCCCCCATGCCGTGACGGACGTCGTCCAACGGCACCTGGATGCCATCGTTCGGGAATCGTACGGACGGTTGCTGGCAATTCTTGCATCGCGATGCCGTGATGTGGAGGCCGCCGAAGATGCTCTTGCCGATGCCATCGAGCAGGCGCTGGAGTCGTGGCCACACACCATTCCGAGTAACCCCGCTGCCTGGCTGTTAACCGCAGCCAGGCGGCGCCTGGTGGATGGAATCCGTCACCATCGTCGGCTGGATGTGCGCCCCATCAACGAACATGAACTCTGGGAACTGGATGCCGAGCCCGATGCCATCCCAGACGAACGCTTGCGCCTGATGTTCGTCTGCGCCCACCCATCCATAGCCCCATCGATGCGAACAGCGCTGATGCTGCAATGTGTTCTTGGCGTGTCTGCGGACCGCATAGCCTCGGCCATGCTGGTTGCTCCCGCAACCATGGGACAGCGTCTCGTACGCGCCAAAGCCAAAATTCGCGACGCTGGTCTTCCTTTCGATGTGCCAGGGCCCCCTTCCCTTGAGCAGCGGTTGGGATATGTGCTCGATGCCATTTATGCCGCCTATACTACAGGCACGGACGCTCTTCCTGGTGATGCCGACGGTGCCGAACTGGAATCGGAAGCGCGCCACTTGGCGCGCGTGCTCGCCGACCTATTACCGGGCCATGCCGAAGTATGGGGGCTATTGTCGGTCCTGCTGGCTACGTCCGGGCGGTCTCCTGCCCGGTTCGATGACCACGGTTGTTTTGTTCCCCTGAACAAACAGGATACGGGGGCCTGGCATACAGGCCTGCTGGACGAAGCCGAGCGTGCCCTTCAGACGGCTGCCGGACTGCCCGGTTTGGGCCGGTATTGTGTGGAAGCATCCATCCACTCTGCCCATTCTGCACGCAGGTTTGGCCACGACGTACCATGGACGCTGATTTGCACCATGTACGACCACTTGGTACTGCTCACGCCAAGTATTGGGGCACGTATTGCCCGGTGCAGTGCACGCGCGGAGGTAATTGGCCGGCAACAAGCCCATGCAGAACTGTGTGCCATGGAATCGCCCGCACTGGCCGACCATCAACCATATTGGGTAGCCCGATATATTCTGGGAAGGGGCCTTGCCACCAACGAGTATTCCCAACGAGAACACATCAAGGCTTTTGGGCTAACGCGCCACCCTGGCATTCGCCAGTATCTCCAAACGCGGTAAATTGCTGTACCGCCATTATTTGTTCACCGCTATCCCTGCACTGATATGTGGAAGAAAATACTCCTTGGTTTGGCCGCCGTGCTGGCCATTATCCTCATTGCAGCGGCCTTCCGGCCAGATTCTTACGTTGTGGAGCATGGGGCCGTCGTCAACGCTCCAGCCGATGTTGTTTTTGCTCACCTGACGGACCATCGTGATTGGCAAAAATCCAATCCGTGGGTGAAGGATGACCCAACAGCCAAAGCGTCCTATAGTGGTCCGGCAACGGGTGTGGGGGCAACCTATTCATGGACAGGTGACGCTGTAGGAACGGGAAGTGCAACCATCAAGGAAGCTCGCCCTTCGGAATATGTGCGTACCGACTTGCATTTTCTGGAGCCATTCGAAAGTATGGCAAAGGAAGAATATCTTTTGACCGCCAACGGAGCCTCTACGAAGGTTGTTCATCGCATGAGCGGCGAAAATGGCTACATCAGCAAGCTGATGGGCATGTTCTTTGGCTTCGAAGGCATGATGCACGAGAAGTTCGCCCTGGAGTTTTCACTTATGAATGAAGCTTTGAAAGGTCGAACGTCCGCTGCAACGGCACCATAACGAGTTCATTTGCAAGAGTTGTCAAGCCTCGGCGCAATGTGCGTCGGGGCTTTTTTGCTACATGACATGCCATCGTAACAGAACAATCCGTCATACACCGTTTCGTACGTAGTCTGTTAATACCATGGCAATAAATACTGATTCGTTCTTTATTCGTACACCGGCGTTTGACCTGCAACATCCATCCATGTAGCTTTGCGATGCATTCAGAAGTAGTCTAGGCGGAACGATTGCCGCAAAAGACAGTGGTGGATTCATTCTTTTCCATGAGAGGTTGTAGAATGTTGGCAAGTATTAGTATCGAGAACAGTGCAACAATAACGATGGCGAGGTTAGGGAGCTCTGTTCTCCTTCTTCTCTTAATGTCTGCATTGGGCACTACGGTAGTGGCCCAGCCCGGGCAGCCTGGATGTATCACGGGTGATCGTATTCACAAAAATGTGAGGATAGTAGACCAAGGAAATGCCTGTACGCAGTGCCTTACTTCTCCGCCACCGAATGATCTTCTTCAGCTTGTGCATAGCCACAAACCTGTACTTCGGCTCGTGTCGAATCTGGCTACAGGAAACTGTAATACGGATCGAGATGGTACATTGAGCCTGCATCATCCGGACCGTCCAAAGATTGCAAACCAAGAAGAGGCATATGACTACTCATTGATTGCAGGGCACACAGCGAATAATTTATTGCTTACCACGCTGAATCCGCAGGCAAGCATCCGTTTTTCAACGAGTGCAATTCAGGGGACGCCCACGGCACCGCAGGACTTGGAACGTATGCGCATTACCCCTGTGGGTCATGTTGGTATCGGCACCACCAATCCACGTGAGATGTTCCAAGTAGGATCCAGAACGGCAATCCATATCGGCCACGAAATGGACATGCTGGGGTATAACTTTGCAAGTATTGTCGCACCAGGAAGTCCTCCAGTCCCCAAGGACGTTCTGATGTCAGGCACGGCTCAGAACCCTGGAAAAGCCATGAAGGTAGGTTTTTCGCGGCACGGTTATCTGGAGCTTGCTGCTGGCAGCACACAGAATGGATTCAACAACGAAGATGTAGACTGGTATGAAGGTGGACCAATATTTGGCGCATTTTCGGGCCTCACCATCAGTAATATCAATGGCAGGGGATGTGCCAGTTTTGGCAAGTACTATCCGGAGCCGTCGACGCGGCTATTCGTCAAAGCCTTTGGCGGACAATCCGTGACGGATGCCTTTGTTGCCGTGTCATCCACGGATGGAGAACTGTTTCGCGTGCGGAACAACAACACGGTTGGCGTAGGACAGGCGCAGCCACGAGAGCGGCTGCATATAGGCGAACTGATGACCTTCCACGATGGCGGCTCGAAATTCATGGGCTTCAATGTGTACTATGATGCAAGTGCTCAGCAGCTGAGGAACATCGTAGCGGACAGGCCCAGCGTGTCCGTTGGCATCAACGATGGTACGGCCGGATTTCCGGTCTTCAGCATCGGCATCGACAATGCTCCGGTTGTGGGTCAGGTAATGGCTGGTCCGTTCAAGGGGCTTGCCATGGTACCGAATGGAAATACGGGCATTGGAACGCTTACTCCTTCGGCACGGCTATCGGTGATGGGGTCGGGCACAACAAGTGCCACCAACGCGATGACGGTAGCAAACAATGCCAACAATACGTTTGCAGTTTTCCGCGATGACGGTATGGTGGGAATTGGCACCAATAATCCATCGGCACGGCTCGCAGTGCACGGTACGGGAAATACAACGGCTACCGTCGCCTTGTCCGTATCGAACGCCAACGGTTCCGTGGCACTGCGTGTTCGCGACGATGCAAAGGTCCTGGTAGGGCCCACGGCCATTGCGACGGGAACGCACAATGACTATCGGATGTCCGTTGATGGAAAGTTGGTTGCCAGGTCGTTCGTGGCCACGGAAACTGGCTGGGCGGACGATGTGTTCGAACCTGGCTACGACTTGATGCCGTTGGACACATTGGAGGCATTTATTGCTGAAAACGGTCACTTGCCCGACGTGCCAACAACGGCCGAAGTAACGGCACGGGGTGTTGATGTAGCCGAAACTATGGTAACCTTGCTCCGCAAGGTGGAAGAGCTAACGCTCTACGTCCTGGAGTTGAAACGCGAAAACAACGCCCTGCGGAAGGAGCTGGGACAATGACCTCAACGAAACTACTGTTCTGCCTGCTTTCAGCGTCAGCAACTGTATGTGTAGTGGGCTGTGGCTCATCCGGTGGTAACAATCCTGTGGTTACAGACCCCTGCGCTGGCGCAACGCCGGTCAAGGCCAGCTTTACGATCTATGAA
>JALOMA010000240.1 GCA_025455735.1 Candidatus Kapaibacterium sp. | reverse complement strand
CCCCCTACGACGCCGTAGTCCGTACATGGCTGATGCGCATCGACAGGGATACGGGCCTAACGAATCCATATGGTCACTATGCTCCTGGCACATTGAAGAATCCAGGACGCATGTATCGAAGCATCCATGTTGGTATCAGGGACAAGGGCGTCGTCACGCATGATAGCGGCTTCATCGTCATTGATGTTGCAAGTGGTGCCTTCATCGATAGCGCCAGCGTGGTAGGGCTCAAGGATGCCGTCATCGACCGTCAGGGGCGCATCCACACCCCGCAGGGAGTGTATCAACGCGATGTCCAAACGTGGCGCCATGAGCGGACATTGCCGTTCAGTGATGGCATTGGTACGCTGATGATTGCGGACACCGCCGTGGCCGTGATCCGTGCGTCGCAAGATTCCATGATCTACGTCTACGATATCCGCACCAACGATGTGCTTGCCTTCCGTGGTCGTTATCCTGGTCAGGCATCGTCGTGGGCCTTCGCGGAAGGCGCAAATGTTATCGTCATAGGTACCGACGAAGGTATGGTGCATTGTCTGCGACTGGATGAGATCGCGGGCAGCAATGTGCCAGTGGACTATGGCGATGACGATGACAAGCCTGGATATGTCTACCACAACGAAGAAACCTTGGAAGAGTACTCCGTGATGCGTTTTACGTCGCCATTGCGGCGTGTAGAACTGTATACCACGTTGGGTGCCCTGTTACAAAGGCAGGACGTGGACGGCGTCCGTGAGTTCAGGCTGGATGCCATCCGTGACATACCTTCCGGGCCGGACGTGGACGGCGTCCGTGAGTTCAGGCTGGATGCCATCCGTGACATACCTTCCGGGCCTGTCTTCGTCGTCTTTAGAACCGATGCCGGTACCATCACACACCGCCTACTATGGGTGCGATGATTGAAGAAGGTGTACACTACACGGGAGTTCGCTGCGTTCCTTGTCCTCGACGTTGTACAAACGGAGGATTCCATGAACAAGCGATTTGTTGTTGGCACCCTGGTTGCGCTTGCACTATTAGGCGCGGCGTGGGGCGTTGTCCACGGAACGAAGGCCGCAGAACCGGGAAAGGCGTTTGATGCCCGACAGTGGCAAGCCGTCGATGGGCGTTCATCGACGGAACGCCTCGCCATGATTGATGACCTTGTGCAGAGCAACCTGCTTATCGGAAAGACTGCCGAAGAAGTACGCGATCTTCTTGGCGACCCGGAGCCGGTGAGTTATTTCGAAAACGCCGGCTTCGACATGATGTACGTTGTAGGAGAAGGCCGCGGACTATTGCCCGGGCCAGAGTACTTGGCCGTCGACTTGTCTGCCGAAGGCACGGTTCAGTCCGTTGACGTCCGCCAGGATTGACCGTCCGGTGGGATTTCGCGCTAGATTGCGCCGCTATGGCTCGACTTTGTCTTACCGCCCTCATGCTGTTCTGGGCCCGCCTAAGCTGGGCCACGGTCTCACCCGATACGTCCTACCTATTCTATCGTCCGTTGGACTACGGCAGCATGTCCATGGTAACACCATGGAATGTGGTGCTGAACGGCAGCTTTGATGTATTGCAGCTAGATGGACAGGACCGACGACTTGGTGCCCTGGCCTATGCCAACGGGGCAACCAACGTGTGGCACAACATCATTCGGCCAGGCAGGGCCATTGACCGCTTGGGATTCTGGAAATGGGTTCGCACGGAAGTTCTTCCTTTGGACTTCACTCGCGAAGGTGGTCAGTGGTTGCCTAACTATCAGCTTCATCTGATTGGCGGTGGAATGCACTATCGCCTGCTTAAGGAGTGGTTCCACGCTCACGGCGTGGACGCCCCCGGGGTGTGGTCCGCAGGTACCATTGCCGTCTATCACGTTCTCAACGAAGTCGTGGAAAACAACGCGTATAGGGGAGCCAACACGGATCCTATCGCCGACCTGCTTCTGTTCGACATTGCCGGCCCGCTCTTGTTCAGCATCGACGACGTGGCGACGTTCTTCGCGCGGGATCTTCAGATGAGTGATTGGTCCCATATTCCCGTCATCACCCTGCCGGAAGGGCGGCTGGGTAACAATGGGCTCTACTATGCGATGAAATGGACGCTACCGGGACAGGATCGGTGGAGCCTCTTCTACTTGATGGGAATGAGCAATATGGCAGGTGCCTCCCTCAAAGTGGATTCTGAACACAGCATCACCATGGCCGTTGGGGCTCGCGGGCGCAGATTGGTGGATGTTGACCCCACGATTCACCTGAAAACACTCGAGCTGGTGCCAACGGGAGGCGTGTTCTGGGACCGGAACAATTCCTTGCTGGCGTCGCTTACGGCATCAGGCCAAGCCGATCAGACGATCATTGCCCACGTCTATCCCGGATTGGTGCGCATAGGGCCATTGCAACCAGCCTTCTATGCCAGCTGGGGAAGTAGTGGTAGTGTGGGCGTTGGTATGGCATTGCGGGCTACGCCAGGTTTTGGCTGGCGCAACCGCTAGATATCACGGCGGGGAAGAGGTACACAGGCTATGTTAACCGATCGTTACACGGTTGACGTCCCATGATGGCATAAACTTGCGCCCGGATTTACCGGAGCATGCCATGACGGATTTGATCGTGTTTGACGTTGACGGTACATTGACGAACACCACGAACGTGGATGCGGAGTGTCTGGTTGGCGCATTGACCGAGGTAACGGAACGGCCGGAGATCAGTGCGGACTGGTTGTTGTATGACCACTCCACCGATAGTGGCATCGTGCGCCAAGTGTTATTTGAGGCGGGTCTGGGGGCCGACCATGATGCCTACGAACGTGTGCGGCAGAGGTTCTTTGACCGCATGGAGGCTGCCTATACGGCAAACCCTGATCTCTTCGGACCCATGCCAGGCGCTACGCAGGCGTTTTCGGCGGTGAAGAATAGTGGCGCTGCTGTGGCGATTGCAACTGGTGCGTGGCATGAGAGTGCCCGCTTCAAAATGCGCGTGGCTGGCGTCGATGCCTATGGTATTCCCATGGCCACAGCCGATGACGCCGTGGACCGGGTGGACATTCTGATGCGTGCTATCGAGCGCGTGCGCCGATGGACGGGTGTTGCCGAGTTGGGACGGATAACGTATGTAGGCGATGCCGTCTGGGACGTTCGTGCTGCCAATGTCCTGGGCATTGGTTTTGTTGGCTTGGCGCCTACAGAACAGGACGCACAACGGCTCACGCAGGCGGGTGCGCCCGTCGTGATTGCATCTTTGGAGGAGCTGGCCGAAGTTATTCGTTAGGCGACGATCTGGCCGAAGAGGGTGGCACTGTTCGACGACGTAATCGTCACGTTGACAATATCGCCAACGGTATAGTCGCCAGCACCGCCGCTATCGCCGATATGGGGCCATATCACGGTCTTGTTCGTGTCGGTGCGTCCCTTCCAATCGTCTGCCGAACGCTTGCTTGGGCCTTCCACGAGTACTGGATGGATGCGTCCCACTTCCGTTTCGTTGATGGCACGGGAGATGTCGTTCTGCAGCGCAATGATCTCCTGCAAACGCCGGTTCTTGACTTCATCCGGAACGTCGTCCCCCATTTTCCATGCCTTCGTGTTCTCCCGTGGAGAGTAGGCAAACATGTATGCTCCGTCATATCGTACCATGCGCATCAGGTCGAGGGTGGCCTGGTGGTCCTCTTCCGTTTCTGTACAGAACCCTGCAATGATGTCCGTTGACAATGCCACCAACGGCATGGCCTGCCGGATACGCTCGATACGACGCAGATAATGGTCAACGGTGTAGGTGCGATTCATGACTTCGAGCACCCTGTTCGATCCCGACTGAACGGGCAGGTGTATGTACTTGCAGATGTTGTCGAATTCGGCCATGGTATCGATGAGCTTGTCGCTCATGTCCTGCGGATGGGATGTCGTATACCGTATGCGCATCGCCGGAACGGCCTTCGCAGACGCTGCGAGGAGATCGGCAAAGTCGGCCCCCGAGATATCATCACGATAAGAATTGACGTTTTGTCCCAGGAGTGTGACCTCACGGAATCCGCTGTCCCACAGGCCCTTGAGTTCATCAACAACGCCCGCCACATTGCGCGAACGCTCCCTTCCCCGCGTAAAGGGCACAACGCAGAAGGTGCAGAATTTGTCGCAGCCACGCATGATGGATACCCAAGCCGATAAGCCCTCCGTCCGCAAAGGCTGGATGTCGTCATAGGTTTCCACGCGGCTGAGCTTGACGGCAATGCCCTTCGTTCCTCCCAACGCAGTGTCGACAAGATCGGGCACCTTGCGATATTCATCTGGCCCTACGACTAAATCGACGAGCTCCTTTTCCAACAGGGTGGACCGCAAGCGTTCTGCCATACATCCCAAGACGCCCACCACGAGATCGTCATTCTCTCTCTTGTAGCGCTTGAGGGCGTTGAGACGGTCGTGGATTTTCCGTTCTGCATTATCGCGGATGGCGCACGTATTGAGCAAAATGACGTCCGCTCCGTCGGGACTATCGACGGCCGTATACCCACGCCTGTTGAGGACGCCCAGGACGATCTCGGAATCGCTGACGTTCATCTGACAGCCATACGTTTCCACATATACCGTTCTGGTAGGGGGCTCGGCAGCAACGGTGGCGACG
>JALOMA010000239.1 GCA_025455735.1 Candidatus Kapaibacterium sp. | reverse complement strand
GGGCCGAAACGTCCGATCGTGCACTCTAATGCGTTCATTCATAGTATTCCTGATTGTTGCTGTTCGTTGCTCCAAACATTGATAACATATACATCGTCGGTTGCTGGGGTCACCTTTACTCGATCGGCTAGTCTGAGTCCACAAATCCAAACGGGCCCTTGGTCATCGGCAAGGATGCGGTACTCATCTCTGGATACAGTAGGCACCTTCGCGTCCGTCAATGTATCACTAACGAGCTTCCGCCCATGAGCTCCAAACGGCTTGAACGACTCGCCGTGGTGCCAAACCCGCCACACCAAGTGTCCCGAAATCGCTCGTTTGTCGATGACGATAGTGTCCTTACCAGTGCCGAAGTCGCTTACCAATGACGCAGGCTTCGTTGCAATGGCAAGATGGTGATGTCCCAGCACATAGACGCCATCGTCCTGAATGACCAGGCTGTCCGATAGAATGTCGATTGTGGCTGCCGACAAAACGAGAGATCTTCGTTCTCGAATAACATTCAGCGACGCGTTCAACGTCACTTTGCTGCCAGGGGCGGCCGTAAGGAGTGCTGTTAACCGTGCCGTCACGATTGCTGATGGCATTTCTCCCAACGTCAAGCGTATCCATCGTCGCAGCACGGCCGTCCTGACGGCTGGCGAACAGCTTTCCAAAACAGACAGTGGCGCTTCACTGGGAGACATTCTCTCAAGGCAAGGGGCACAAACGTCGTCGATAATCTCTGCCGCCTGTGCCCCCGATGATGCCAACCCACAGAGCTGGCCAATGATAGAGTCACCGAAGGTTTCCTTCAAGAATGGAAGGACCGTATGGCGAATGCGATTCCTCGTGAAGTATTGGTCCACGTTTGATGAGTCCTCTCGCCACGACCAGCCGTGGACAGCAGCAAGATCAAGAATATCTGTTCGGCGTACGTCCAACAACGGGCGAAGGAGAACTGCCCCCGAAGGTAGCAATCGTGACGCCTGAATGGATGCCAGCCCCTCGATACCTGTACCCCGGCTTATTCGCAAGAGGACCGTTTCCGCTTGATCATCGGCCGTATGCGCCGTGCAAACGGCTGCAGCACGTTCGGCTACGGCAATGTCGTTCATCACTTCATAGCGCAAGTGTCGCGCTGCTGCTTCGATACCTTTACCCGTACGTTTTGCAACATCGAGCGTTGCTACACTTCTGGACACAACATCGACACCCAGTGAGCGGCCAAGAGCCTCTACGAAGGACTGATCGGCATCGGCGTCGCTTCCTCGCAGCCCATGATGAACATGCACCAGTTTGAGCCGTGGACCAAAGCCCTGCTCTACAAGAAGGTGCGTTAGCGCTGTGGAGTCCAGTCCGCCACTGCTGCCTACGAGAATTGTTCCTTGCTGCTGGGAGAGAACCATGCACGCTTCACGAAATCGGGCTGACGTCATGGTCACGAATCGGCGACGGCATCCGACACGATGGCCAGCAAGCCCTCTTCATCCAGACGTGCCGAGTATTGCAGCATCGCCTCTTCGATCTCGTCGTACGATTCACTGCGAACGACGATCTGGCGAACGTGCGAGTTATTCGGCAGTCCCTTCAGGTATCCGCCGTAATGTTTGCGAAACTCATGAATAGCGCGTTTTTGGGGCTTCCAATCAATCTCCAGACGCAGGTGCTCAAGGCAGGTGGCGATTCGTTCGCGGTGGTGGATCGGTGCGGGCATAATCCCTGTTTGCATGTACTCCTTTGCGCGTCGGAACAGGAACGGATGGCCGATTGCTGCACGACCTATCATGACAGCGTCTGCTCCAGTTGTTTCAAAGGCCCTGCGCACATCTTCAGGAGTCTTAACATCTCCGTTCAAGATAATGGGTATATCAACAACCTGTTTGATCTTCGGAATCCACGTCCAATCGGCTTCGCCATCGTGCCCCATATCTCGCGTTCTACAGTGGACCGTTAGTGCCGCAGCTCCTGCATCCTGTATCATTCTGGCGACGTCGAGGATCACAATCGAATCCTTTGACCACCCCAAACGAGTCTTTACTGTTACCGGCTTCTTGACAGCATCCACGATGGAACGCGTCAGTTTCTGCATTTGGATGGGGTCTTTCAGCAACGCTGCACCAGCATTACGAACCACGACATTCTTCACCCAACAACCGAAGTTGATATCGACAAAATCGGGCCCAGATTCCTCCGCGCGACGCGCAGCTTCCACCATGATATCAACATCACCACCAAAAATCTGAATAGCAACCGGGCGCTCCTCTTCGGCCAACCGCAGTTTTTCCATGGAACGACGAGCGTCACGAACCAGTCCATCACTCGAGATGAACTCCGTATAGACGATATCGGCACCGTATCGGCGGCAAATGAGCCGGAAGGGCAGGTCGGTGACGTCTTCCATGGGGGCCAGAAGAACACCCCTGTCGACAGTTATTGGTCCAATAGTCATGCTGCAAAACTACACAATGCCCTTGCCTTTGTCTCCTTCATCATTTACCGAATGCTTGGGGCAAGGCCCCTTGCCAGATGCGAAATCGGAGGGACAAGTTGTGTATGAACAAACATGAAACCAGCAGCCGATCATGCTGTTGATACCGTGTCCCGCTGGAGACGCGGGATTTCATCATTCGTTTGGAGGACGTATGAAGGTGTTTGACGTTGCGGTGCCTTGTGCACTGTTCATGGCCGGATGGGCTCACGCACAAGCCCAGGACACACCGGCAATTATTCGGTCGGGCATTGATACCCTTGCCCCAGTGATTAGCGATGCGGGCGGTAGTTGCTCCGTTCGGCAATTCGTTGCCACGGAACTTCGCAATATTCCAGATCCACCGGCGGCACTTCCGGGACCACGCGACCAAGTGGAAACGGGCATTTCCGCCGTGAGATTTTTGGAGAATCCTCGGCCCGAAAACATTGAGCTTGTGCTTTCAACAAGCACGAGTTTTCCTCGCGATGGTGCTTTCCGGACGTTCGCCTTCGAAGTCCGGGCCATCGACCCAAGCAGACGGGCTTCCGCACTTGTCGAAGTAACCGACTGGGCAGGAAATCGAACAGTGCGAGAGGTGCGAATCGATCCTGCATCGCTGCGATTTAGTGAGCGCCCTGCGTCGTTCGAGAGCCGCCCTGGGCGCCCTACCACCGATCGCGCAGTCGTTGTGAACGAAACCAGTATACCAATTACCGTTACGGAAATTTCCGTACCACCTGCTGATGGCTTTGTGATTCTGAATCCACCAGCGTTGCCATTTCAGCTTGCCCCTGGTGCATCGACGACGATTACAGTCCAGTTTACACCAACATTATCAATGGAAGGGGGCCTTGGCTCGACGTTGGCGGTGCGCACAAACTGTGGCGTTTCGACGCTACCCGTCAATGGAAAGGCATTGGTCGCGCGTCTGCGGACGAACGACTGGGATGCCGATACAGTGCCCCAACGGCAGGAACGGTGCAATCCCACAGGTGTGGTGGTCGAGAATACGGGCAACACTGCCGTCACGATTTCCTCAATTGCCGCACTGCCAGCAGGCTATACGGCGACACCATCCCTGCCAGTTACGATTCCAGCAGGTGGTTCTGCTCAAGTTTCTACTCTGTGCTTTACGCTTTCGGGTATTGGTCCACGGTTGGATACAATCCGCCTGACTGCTGACATTGATGACGGTGACTTGGACTGCGTCGTCTCCGTCGTGATTAGCGATGCGGTTTCCGTTCAAGACGCAGCGATGTTGCGTGGGATGTCGATGTCGGACGGGATACTGAGATTCAGTGAACCCACGTCAGTTACCATTGTAGACCTTCGTGGAGCGCTCGTGCGCCAGATGTCAAACGTAGAGCAATTCAACACGAAGGAGCTCATGCACGGCGTATATGGCGT
>JALOMA010000238.1 GCA_025455735.1 Candidatus Kapaibacterium sp. | reverse complement strand
CAATATGTGGGCGAGATTGCCACGGAGGCACTCTCGCCCACGGTACCAGTCGATCATTTCTTTGAACCGACTCCACATATGCCTTCCCGTGACGTACAGCAGCGACTAGCCATGTGGAAAGCAAGACTTGGCGATACAGCAAGCAGTCCAGCAGCACGTGACGATGTCAATCGTATGGTCGTGAACAATGGTGTGGAGCTGATTGCCAGCACTATCAATCCCCCCGACAATGCCATGGCAGTCAATGGTGATGGAACGATGGTACTGGCAATTAATAGCAGAGTCCTGTTTGCGGACGTCCAAGGGCGTATTCTCTTTCAGCGAGGATTGGAGTCATTTTTTACCGCTGCAATCAACGGTCCCTTTCGTGCACAGTTCTTTTGTGATCCGCGGGTGCTGTTTGATCAGTTCAGTCAGCGTTTCATTGTAACGGCAATGACGTGTCTGGGAAACTCTGCATCGTCGCAGCTGGGCATCGCCATTTCGAAGACGGCGAATCCTTCGGATGGATGGTGGTTGTATCAGCTTAATGGTAATCAGTCCGACCTGCTCTCTACCAACACCTGGATCGACTTTCCCAATGTCACGGCTTCGGAAACGGACGTCTATGTGGCAGCGAATCTTTTTACCGACAATGGAACCTACCGTCAGGCCTTTGTTGCTACCATGCGCAAACAACCGATGCTCGATGGTAATCAACTGCAGCCAACAGACGTGCAACGATTTTTAAGGCTAAGCGGTGAGCCTTATGCTCTCTTTCCTGTGGTGCGACGTCCGAATGATGGCCTAGAGTCTGTGGTGATGATATCCAATGGAATCGGCAACGATGTCTCGGACGGTATCGACGTCTATGAATTCAAACGCATCAACGACGCCCCGATTCAAGTTGAGCGCACAACAGTGCGAGTCCCCGCATTCGAACCACCGTCCTTTTCGGCGCAGCCGGGCTCAACTGTCATACTCAGCTGTTTCGATCAGCGGGGTGCTGGGAGCGTTGTCCGCAATGGGACGGTAACGTACGTTTATTCCGTACGCGGACAACAGGGGGCGGCCGTGGAGGTTGTGCAGTTGAGAACAGTCAATGGGCGATGGACGGCAACGCGATCGCGGCGATTGGAGCGGCCATCAAGCAACATGACCTATCCGAGCATTGCATTGATGGACCCTCAGGACGATGCGTCGGAAATGGTGCTCGCCTACACGTACGCAAGCGGAACGGAGGCCCCCGGAATTGCATCGCGCACCTTGGACACAGCCCTACGTTCTTCGGAAGAACTGCTGATACGGCCTGGTGATGGACCTGTCGAGTTTCAATCATCGTATGACTTTAGTCGTTGGGCCGACTACACCGCTGCCGTTACGGATATTTCTTCGTCTACGCCGGGCGTATGGGTGTTTGCACCTTATGGCGCTCGGAGTGGAGTGTGGAATAACTACCTGGCCAGAATAGAACGGAACACTGACGTCTCGGTATTGTATGAACGAGGCGCAATGGAATCGAAGGAACGTGTCTATCCAAATCCAAGTGCCGATGACGCCGTCAGTATCGAGATTGTAGCAAGTGATATCGAGGCTATGAGCGTAGAGTTGATTTCCCTTGACGCGGCGGTGCGCAGGGAAGTCTATCGTGGTACGTTACGCGAGGGCAGGAACGTTTTGACCTGTTTTCTCAGTGATCTCCCACAAGGAATGTATGGCATTGTCTTTCGCACATCATCCAACGTACGAACTATACCATTTGTACGGGTGAGTGGCGGACAATAAAACTCCACCGACGACGATTTGACATTGCATGAAGAACATCTGTTTAGGGGTTACATTCATGTTCGATGGAATACTGCGGATTCTGATGCTGTCTGTGATGCGTATCATATTGATATGGAGTTGCCAGCTTGTTGTTGTTCACGCGGCAATCGCTGAAGATTTACCCAGTGCTCACTTTGTGCATCAAGGACTGCGTATTGACGTTGGAATCACGAAGCTGAACCTTGAAAGAAGCCCCAACGGTGATGTCTACAGGAAGGTTGTTGTCGAATTATCCATGGAAAACGACGATTCGTCAACCTGTTGGAATCTCAAGGGTTACATTCTTGCTTGTGGCACGATTATTCCCCTCAATGTGGTCTCATTCGCCCCACTACAAGGGTACAAGAGAACGTTTGATAGTGGAAGGTGGTATGAAGTAACGCAAGAACCAACAATTGACATCATCGTGCAATCGATCGAGGTAGGTAGAGAACGTCCAACCGACATTGAAAAGCACTTTGAAAGAATCACTGAGCCAGATTCCCGAATTGGTATTACAGCAATCCCACGACCGAAAAGCATTGCTGTGGACTATGAAGGACCATCTTGGCCAATGGTAGCAGAGCGGGACGATCACAACAATGTCTATTACACGGTTGCAGAAGAATATCGTGATCAGTGTCAACTGCAACCCACCATACGCCGTACGGCCAATGGTATAGTAATGCAGCATGGTATCCTGAAGAACGGCGCTATTGTTGCCATCGATATCGGCATGAAAAGGCGCATGACAGTGGAATGCGGCAGTGACGTCTTGGGCGCAATGGTTGGAACCATCAGCATTCGACCATCGACGACGTCTGGCCTTGATGCGAATGCTCAAGCAATCGTCGAGATGATGGGTTCCGTTGATACTCTCCGTGCCACAACATCGCGAAAGGTATCGAGGTCGATAGTAGCTCAAGTGCTCGGAGGGACACGAAATCCTGAGGTATTTGTTTCTCGTATTGGCGGTGCGTATGACAAGCAAAGGCCACCACTGCCAGTTTTGATCTCCGTTGTTGTTACGGACAGTCACTCCTTCAGGAAGGAAATCGATAAATGATCGCAATCCCTGTACTTGCCTCGAAAGACCCCGCAATGTCCGTTGCATTCTGGAAAACCCTGGGCGCCACCGAGACGTTTGTCTATGGTGATGGCGTCTACGGCGGCGTGTGCTGGAAGGACGTCGAGTTCCACTTTTACCGGACGGACGATCAAACCCTGCTGGAGAATTCTTTGTGCCGGTTCAACCTAGGTGCGATCGATCCGCTCTATAAGGAACTCGCACCCCACGGCGTAATCCACCCCAACGGTCACCCAGAGAACAAGCCATACGGATATCGGGAGTTCAGCATACTCGATCCGTTTGGTGTCCTCTACACCTTTGCCGAGCGCCTTTTATAGAAAGGGGCCATGGCAACCGATGGAAAAAGAAATGGTAGTCGACGAACAAGACGAGATTACGCTGCGGGAACCGTGTCGTGAATTAAAGGAGTCCTTCCTTCTAGCTTGGTCGCGGCTTTCGTCAGCTGAACAACTCTCGCTTATGGCAATAGGAATGGAACATGATCCGGCGTGGCCATTCCTGGACTTCGAAGGATACCTAGCGTACCTTTTACGAGTCCAAGATAAACCCAAGCCAGGCTGGGTACGCTCTCGGTCGTTCTGGGCATGTCGTCAAGACAGGATTTTTGGACGCATTTCCGTACGACTCGAGCTGAATGATGAGTTACGACGTTGGAACGGACACATTGGCTATATCACTATGCCATGGGAGCGTGGTCAAGGAGTTCGCAGGAAACGGCGGAGCACTCGTCGCCTGCGGTTGGTTGGCTAATCAACCGTTCTCTATTTCCGCTGATCGCTCGGTGCGGTTCTGGAATGCGGCTGACGGAACGCAGACGCGAACCTTTAGTCTTCCCGCAACTGTAACTGCCTTCGCGATTTCCGCCGATACTAGCCGCATGGCATTTGCAGGGGATGATCAGCAGCTGCGCATCGTGCAAACGGACAATGGTAATGTATTGCAAACCGTACCTACGCGCGATGTCTGCAGTACGCTGAGTTTTTC
>JALOMA010000047.1 GCA_025455735.1 Candidatus Kapaibacterium sp. | reverse complement strand
TCAATCAGGACGGTGGCTGTGTCGATGTCACCTTCGCTGATCACCGTCAGCTGGCGCATCGTCTGGGCTTCCTCTTCCGTAAAGGCGGGCTCGCGCGTCTTCGCATTCTCGAAGTAGTCTGTAAAGACTTGCTTCGTATACAGCTGGTCATCACTGCCGGTGTATTGCACGACGGCATCAAAGGTGCCTTCTTCATCGATGTTCAGGAAGATCTCCCGCACGCCAGCGAGCTGGTCGCCGTTGTAGTAGATCGCCGTCTTTTCGATACGGCCATTGCTCTCGATTGTAAACTCAGGCATGGTATCATCCAGTTCAGTTCGATGCAAACTAGGTAGAAGACGAATCTCAACCGACTTGGTTGCACAATAGGGCGTTTGCCGTGCTATATTGGCACCCAACACATTTTGGCACGAGGCAAAACGATGGAAGAAGGCGGAGTCAACTTTACCACGTCCGAGAATCCGTATGAACGGCCAGCGTTTACGTTGGGTATCGAAGAAGAGTACATGGTCCTGGACCCTTCGACGTACGATCTGAAGTCCCACGTGAATCTGGAACTGCTCAGCAAGGGTCGCGTGCTGTTGCACGAACACATCAAACCTGAAATGCATGGTTCCATGCTCGAAATCGGCACGGGAATCTGCAACAATGTGAAAGAGGCACGGTTCGAGGTCACCAAGATTCGGTCCATCGTGGCCCACCTTGCACGCCAAAACGGACTGCTCATCGGCGCTGCCAGTACGCATCCTTTTGCCCGTTGGGAGGATCAAGAAATCTACCCCGACGACCGTTATCGCATCTTGATCGAAGACATGCAGATGCTTGCGCGATCGCTCTTGATTTTTGGCATGCACATTCACATAGGAATCGAAAACCGCGAGACGCAAATTCAACTGATGAATGAAATGCGGTACTTTATGCCGCATATCCTTGCGATTAGTGCCAACTCCCCCTTCTGGGAAGGGGTGGATACGGGATTAAAGAGCTATCGGTCGAAGATTTTCGAACGCTTCCCCCGAACCGCCCTTCCCGACCTATTCTCCAGTTGGAGCGAATACGACAACTATGTTCAGTTGCTGATAAAAACCGGATCGATAGACAATGCCAAGAAGATATGGTGGGATATTCGTCCCCATCCATTCTTTCCCACACTGGAAATTCGTATCTGCGACCTTCCAATGCGCATCGAAGAAACCATTGCGATTGCCGCTGTGTGCCAAGCTCTTGCTGCCAAGCTCTTTTCGCTGTACGAGCGCAACCTGTCCTTCCGCCAATATCGCCGGTCCCTGCTTATGGAAAACAAATGGCGCGCCGTTCGGTATGGCCTTGATGGCAAACTCATTGACTGGGGACGCCAGAAGGAACTTCCGGCGCGCGAGCTGATTCGCGAACTGCTTGACTTCGTTGACGACGTTGTGGATGACCTAGGATCACGACGAGAAATCGAATATATCTATCAGATTCTCGAAATGGGCTCTGGTGCCGACCGTCAGCTCCGCGTGTTTCGTGAAACCGGCAGCATCGTGGAGGTTGCGAAGTATATCCACCGTGAAACCAACACGGGATTATTCGAAGACGTTACGCCCTTCCTGAATAGCGTCCATCCGCCTTCGCCCGATGCTCTCGCTGAAAAGCAACTGAGTATCAAATCCGAAAATGATCCGTCATAACACCATCACCGTGTGACGTCCGATAGGGGCCTTGCCACCATGGTAGCAGGGCCCCTTGCCATAACTGTCGTTGAGTGGGGCCTACCCATTCAGGACTCCGCTCATGTTCGATTATTCATTGCTGATCCGATATCCCATGCCCTTCGCTCTCCTTGCCATTCTATTCGCCGTTATCTTTTCTTCCGGTGTCCATGCAGCAGACTCGGCCAGCGCCAAGGCGCCCGTCTTTCAGCAGCCAACATCGATGCGGCAATCGGTTTCCATCGGCGGCACCACCGTTGACTATACCGTCACGGCCGGCCATATGGCCCTTGTCAAAGAAGACGGGACGGAGCGTGCAAAGGTATTCTTCATTGCATACACGCGTAACGGTGTGCCGGATGCGTCCAAACGACCGATTACGTTCAGTTTTAATGGCGGACCAGGATCGTCGAGTGTATGGCTACATCTTGGCGTTCTTGGCCCACGCCGTGTGGCCATGAACGACGATGGCAGCCCCCTTCCACCTCCGTTTGCGCTCGTGAATAACGACCAATCCTGGCTGGACCTTACGGACCTTGTGTTTATCGACCCAGTCAGTACAGGGTTCTCGCGTGCCCTGGATGAAAAGGACGCCAAGCAGTTCCATGGCATTCAACAGGACGTGGAGTCCGTTGGTGAGTTCATCCATCGCTGGATGAGCACGAATCACCGCTGGGCATCTCCCAAGTATCTCATTGGTGAGTCGTATGGAACAACGCGTGCTTCAGCATTGGCGGATCACCTTCAGGGACGCTATGGCATGGCACTGAACGGCGTGATTCTCGTGTCAGCAGTCTTACAATTCCAGACATTGTCCTTCGACGACGGGAATGATCTCCCCTATGCCCTCTTTCTGCCCAGCTATGCCGCAACTGCATGGTACCACAAACGCCTGCCAAGCAGCATGCAGGGCATGCCACTGGAAACGGTTGTCGAGCAGGCGCGGCAGTTTGCCGCAACTACGTACACAACTGCCTTGATGAAAGGTTCTCGGCTAACGGGTGACGAACGCACATCCGTGCGGCGCACATTGGCTTCGTTGACGGGCCTCTCGGAAGAGTATCTCGAGCGGTCGGATCTCCGGCCGAACATTCACAGGCTTACACAGGAGCTCTTGCGTGCCGAAGGGAAAACCATTGGGCGTTTCGACAGCCGATATACAGGTATCATGACGCAACCACTGTCGGAATGGCAAGAGCGCGATCCCTCCTATGTCCCCACAATTCTAGGTGCCTATTCTACGTGCATCAATGACTATCTGCGGCGCGAACTCAACGTGACCACCACCTTACCATACGAAGTCCTCACGGGAAAGGTCTGGCCTTGGGACTATTCTTCCTTTCAGAACGAATATGTCAGTGTGGCACCAAGACTGAAATCCGCCATGGCGTCCAATCCTGACCTGCGCGTATGGGTACTGAATGGCTATTACGATCTGGCAACGCCATTCTATGCCACAGAATATACGTTTTCCCACATGGGTCTTCCTCCTGCGTTGCAATCGAACGTCACGATGACGTATTACCACGCCGGCCACATGATGTATCTCTTGAAAAGTGAATTGGTGCGTATGAAAGAGGATGCACGATTGTACTTTCGCTAAAGAGGCGTTTGTTGTCATTTGCATTGAGGTTATTATGGCATTGTCGAGTTCAATGAACATGATGGTTTTTCCATGCCTGCTTGTTGCAGCGTTCATGCAAGCACCCGCTCTCTTTGCACAGGATTTTGATCCAGTCTTTGTGGATTTTATCACCCGTGCAACGAAGGCAATGGATGCTGGGCATTATGAAGAGTCGAGACAGCTGTTACATAAGGCTGATTCTGTGACGCCGAATACAGCCATCGTGTCGTATGAGTTTGGCTATAGTTTTATGCTACAGGGAAAGCCAGACTCTGCCTTACCCTATTATGCGACGGCATATCGGCATGCCCAAGCAACAGACCAATTTTATTCAGCATACGCTTCGGCATTGGACGATCGTGGCAGAAGTGACGAGGCCAAGACAATTTACGACGAGGGCATTGGCCGCTTCCCTGCCTCCTTTATCCTTCGGCATGAACGTGGTGTTTGGCATGCGCGACGCCAAGAGCACCACAAAGCCGTTGACGATTTTCAGGCGGCTTTGGAACGAAAGCCCGATTTTGCCCCGTCATTTCTACGTTGCGCACAAAGTCAGTTTGCTATTGGGTCGAATACCTTTTGGGGACTCATCGAGGCAGAAATATTCATGAATCTTGAACCGCATTCAGAGCGTTCGAAGAATCTTGCATCAGAAATGGTTGACGTCTACAAGAAGAACATTGTTTTCTCCGACAAAGGAGTCTTCGTAACCTTCAGCGCCGATGCAGCGCTCGACGCAGACGGCACCACACGCATCCATAAGAAATCACGCCATGCCCAGCCCTATGGTCTGGGAGGTTTCGAAGTACCAATGATGTATTCGGCAAACAGATTCAAGGAGCTGAATGCAAAGACGCTACTGATGACGCGTATCGGTTTCCATATTCTATACGAACGGCTCAAGGTAGACTCCACCTACGGACAAAATCCCCTCTTCGACTATTGGGCCCGCGTCAAAGAGGCCGGTTTTGAGGTTCCGTATCATTTGTGGGTATTTCGTGGTGTTTATCCAGAGCTCATCCTCGAGTTTGCGCTCAATAATCCTGGCCGACTTGCAGCGTTTGAAGAGTGGCAAAAGCAAAACCCTATCGTAATTACCAAAGATCGCCCTTTCCTCCGCAATCGATACGACTGATTCTCTTCTGACTACGTGTTGACTGGCTGACTCTTCATACCAGACCAGCCCTACGCTGATTTCGATACCGTTCACGTTAGAGTTTTCTCGCCAGAAGCCCTATCCTGCTTCCGAAGGTGTTGTTCGACCCGACGTGTGTCGTCGGCGTCATTCGTCGAAACATCGAGAATTGCGCCAATTCCGAGACAGTTGCGGCCGCCGCGTGTCAGGACCATATGCACCTGTCCAACGCAATCCTATGACCAGTCCAGTATTGTTGTCGTATACAGTGGTCATTGCCATTCTTGTTTCAGGATGCAGGGGCGTTACCATTGGTACTCTGGCAGGTCTTGACATGAGTGTGGTTGATCCTGTTGAACTTCCAAAACCAGGAGGACAGCTCGTAGACCCTGCAGGCACATCGTCGACAACACCTCCGGCATTTGTTTCCGGACTGGTTTTCGAGCAAGCGCTTGGTCGCTCGAAACGATCGACCACTATGTTTCCCCCAACTGCGGGTGGGTTGTCCTTACGTGCCGAACCCACCCTCCGGATCGTTTCCATACAATCCAACGTCAGTGCTCTTGATCCTGCACGAAGTTCAATAGCCATCGGAACCACCACCACCTATGCCGATCTGCCGATCGCCGTTGTCGTTCATGTGTTGGACTCATCGCATATGTTACGATTGAGAGTTCTAGCAGGACCAGTGATATCCATGCGTCTGTCGAATGACTTCTCTGTTGTCAATGCTGCCAGCCCATTCGTGAACTCCGATATGCGCTTACTGGGGGGAGTGGCCAACACCATTGTTGACCACGGAAAACTGCAGCTGGGCGCGATGGCGGGCATAGGTCTCCTATGGCCCCTTGCAACCGATATAGCCCTGGCCTGCGACGTCCGTGCAACCGTACGTCCTTCAGCTGATCCAATTCTCAGCCAGCCGGTGTTTGCAGCGTCTACAACCTCCTCCGACCGTATTGTTCACGGACAACCTTCGTTGGCACTCGGTATTCGGGCATCACTCCTTATAGGGTTGCCGAAATGACTGCTCCCCACAAAGCCTTTGTTCTGGCATTGATTTATGGAGCAACGTTGGCCGCTTCCTGCTCGGACATTTCTGTTGGTGGTCGTGCAGGAGCAACCATCCCACTTGCCGGCACGCTTGCCCAAGGCTCCGTTGTAAACACATCGGGAACTACGTCGCCCATTGCCGGCTTGACCGTTGAAGGCTCCATTACCGAGTCGATGCGCTGGCGTCTCGAACCTGGCCTTCGGTTTCACGGTGCCGTTTTGGATGTCGCAGAGTTGGACATCACGGAGGATCGCATCAGGACCTTCACCAATCGTATTGACCTGAACGCTTCGCTTGTTGAACTACCGGTACTGCTTGTGTGGACACCGTCGCGCCGGTCCTCCGATGCCGGAAATGTTCGGAGCGGCAAAACCCTTGAGCCCTATGTAGGGGTAGGTGCAATGCTGGCACTTGGTCGGGGCATTTCTTGGTCAGACGCGTGGAGGACCACTGAGAGGACAGCCGAGGGAGAATCGATCTTCGAGGGTACAACCTCACACCATCAATCGAACTTTGGATCCGGACTGGAAGTGGTTCTTGCCTCTGGCATGCGCTATCGCGCAACGGAGGTCTTCGAAGTGAGCCTTGACATACGCCTGGCACAACGGCTGAGTAGCATCCGTATCGAATCGCTTGGCATTCCCAGGGGGATTTCGGAACTCAACTTGCCAACCACGTCGCTGCTCATTGGTGCGGGAGTCGTAGTACGCCTCTAAAGCCGACAATTCACGGGTTCCAAACAATTTGGCCTTCCATCCGTTAACGCGCGCTTGCTCACTACTCCGGAACCACCATGCGCCTGCTGTTACGGTATCTGGCTGCACATAAGCCTATTGTTGCCCTTACGTTACTGCTGGCAGCAATCAACCAGCTGTTTTCACTCCTGGATCCCTTGATCTTTCGCTATACCATTGACAATGTCATCATGGTGCAGCCCCGTTTGGCGTCTTCGGAGTTCCTTTCCACCGTTCTCCTCTTCCTTGGTGCCGCGGTTGGGGCAGCGTTCGTTTCACGCACTGCGAAGAACTTTCAGGACTACTTCATCAATTCCGTCGTTCAGAAGGTTGGAGCAGCCATTTATGCAGACGGACTACGTCACTCCTTGCAGCTTCCGTATCAAGATTTCGAGGACCAACGAAGCGGGGAAACGTTGGGAATTCTTCAGAAGGCCAGAACGGATGCAGAGCGCGTGATTGCGGCTACGGTCAACATCCTGTTCACAACCATTGTTGGCATCATCTTCGTTGTCTTTTACGCCTTTAGTGTCCACTGGAGCATCGTGGTACTCTACTTCCTTGGTGTATCGGCTGTTGGTATCGTCAGCAACATTCTGAGCAAGCGTATCAAACGCATGCAAAAGCAGATCGTGAGTGAAACGACGGCCCTTAGTGGCTCTACGACCGAATCCCTGCGGAATATCGAGCTTGTCAAGTCCATGGGGTTAGCAGACCAAGAGATCAACCGTCTCAATTCCACCACGCAGAAGATTCTAGGATTGGAACTGAAGAAGGTACGATTTGTTCGCTCGCTGTCGTTCATCCAGGGAACCATCGTCAACTTTCTTCGCACGGCGATTCTTTTTGTTATGCTTACGCTTGTCTACAATGGTACCATAACAATCGGAGCCATGTTTTCGCTTTTCGTGTATTCGTTTTTCCTGTTTGGTCCACTGCAGGAACTTGGCAGCATCATTAGCATTTATCGTGAGGCCGAGGCGTCATTGGACAATCTGGACCGCATTTTTTCGGCTCCTATTGAGCCAAGGCCCCTTTCTCCAATACCTATTGCGGAGATTCAAGCAATACGCCTTCGCGACGTTTCTTTTCACCATAGAAGTTCAACCGCTGCTGCATTGAAGAATATTTCGGTTGACGTGGAATCCGGAAAGTCCGTTGCATTTGTTGGCCCAAGCGGAAGCGGGAAAACCACACTCGTAAAAATTATCGTTGGTTTGTATACTCCTGATCAAGGGGCCGTGACTTTCAACGACGTGGATGCCAGGGAGTTGGATATTGACGCGGTGCGGCGTCGCATTGGCTTCGTCACGCAGGATACGCAGCTCTTTGCTGGCACCATCCGTGACAATCTCCTGTTCGTCAATCCCTCGGCCAGCGACGCCGACTGCATGGAGGTACTGCGCCAAGCTGCATGCCATAGCTTATTGGAACGTGCGGACAAGGGCTTGGATACAATTATTGGCGAAGGAGGCGTTAAGGTATCTGGCGGCGAACGGCAGCGTTTATCGATAGCGCGAGCGCTTCTTCGTAAGCCCGACGTATTGATTTTCGACGAAGCAACGTCGGCGTTGGATTCGATCACCGAAGAGGAGATCACGGCAACTATCCGAGACGTCTCTACGCAACGCAATCATATGTCGATCCTGATCGCCCACCGTCTATCCACCATCATGCATGCCGACGTCATACACGTTCTGGAGCGAGGCTCCATCGTTGAGCACGGAACCCATGAGTCCCTTCTGGCGGAACGCGGGCTGTATTATGCCATGTGGCGGCAACAGGTGGGAGAATCCCGCGCCTGACGGACGACTGCTACATCAGGCTGCGCGTGCGCCAACCAAAACGGAGTGCCAGTGACCGTATGGCAATCGTGACGCCGATGGCAATCATGGCGGCAGTTTCGGCACGTATCGAGACGTACCGCCCCAGTACGAGGAACGTCACCACACCGGCTGCAATGGCAACGGCGTAGAAGTGGCTGGGCCGAAAAACCTCCGGTTCCTCGCGGATAATGATATCGCGCAGGAGACCACCTCCGATAGCATTCAGAACGCCGATAAATAGCGCCCCCAGGGGTGATAGTCCTGCCAGGATTGCCTTTTGCGTTCCGAATACGGCATACATGCCGATGGATACGGTATTGACAAACTCCACAACGGGCATTGCCCGCACGACGTATCGATGCAGGGCCATGCCTACAATGGCACCAAGAAGCACACTGGCCATGAACCGGACGTCCACAAGAGCAACTGGCGGTAGGGATCCCAGGAATACATCACGCAACATCCCTCCACCCAGGCTACCCGCTACGGCGACAATGACGACACCTACGATATCGTACCCTCGGCGAATGGTGCGCACCGTACCGGCAGCAGCAAACAGAAATGTTGCAAAGACATCCCACTGCAGGGGAAGCGTAAACTGCGACTGAAGGAAGGGGTCCATTAGTCGTCGATCACCGCCGTTGCTTCAATCTCCACCAGAAGGCGGGGGTCCACCAAGGCACTGACCACCACAAGCGTTGCAACGGGTCGCACGTCCCTGAATACTTCGCCATGGGCCTTCAGCACATCATCCACGATATAGCATGACGTAACGTACATCCGCGTACGCGTAACGTGCCGCAGCTCTGCCCCTACCTGCTGCAATGCATGGGCTATCTTGTCAAGAATGTACCGAGCTTGGCCGTAGGCGTGGCCTTCGGCAACGATCGCCGGGCCATCAACAGCCGTAGTACCTGCTACCTCCACTATGTTGCCTGTTCGCACAGCTCTGGAGTAGCCTACCGTGGCTTCCCACGGCGCACCGGAAGAAACGAGAATTCGTGCCATGCCGCAACCTAGCGGTTTTCAAGCTTCAAGACACCACGAGGACACACGGCGGCGCAAACGCCACACCCCACACAGCTTGCCCGTTTGACGTCGGCACCACGTTGTGCATAGGCACGAACGTCAATTCCCATTTCGCAATACGTGGAGCAGTTCCCACACGAGATGCACTGTGCACCATTCGTCGTGATTCTGAACTTGGAAAAGCTTCGCTGCAGAATACCAAGAACAGCAGCCATAGGGCATCCAAATCGACACCACACCCGCGACCCAAGGATGGGATAGAAGCCCACACCGATGACGCCACTAAACATGGCTCCGATGGCAAAACCGTAGACGTCCGCCACCACCGTACTTGCCTTGCCCAACACGTGCCCTCCGGACGCCGAGTTCCACCATACAAGAACTGTCGTCAGCACGATGAAGACAAGAACACCATGAACAAGCCAACGTTCCAATTTCCAGGCGGCCGTCGATTTGTCCGAATTCTGCCGCCATGGATCACCAAGCGTTTCTGCCAAAGCCCCACAACCGCAGACCCACGAACAGTACCACCGTTTACCGAAGAAATACGTCAGCACTGGCGTCGCTAGTACCGTCATGGCCATGGACCAGAACCCCATGAATACCAAGAGCGAATCTGGCGATGCGAGGAGTCCCTTTAGCGTTGACGGGAAGAGATAGTCATACTTTAATGGCCAGAAATAATGAAAATAGAATTCTTTGGAGCCGATGCCAATCAGGAGCGCAGGCACAAGCCAGGCAGCCATGAACTGAAAGAACATCACACTGAGTGTTCGGATCTGCTGATAGCGGTTGTGCCGATATCGGCCAATCATGCGCACACCCATAATGACAACAGCCGCCGTGTACAACGATCCATACAAAAACCACCTATCCGCAGGAATTCCCCGTATGGCCATGCTCACGGGGTTTACCGCTTGCACAACATGGACAAGTGATTCGGGGAACCAGTACAGCAGGCAATAAAACCCTGTAAATGCCACCCCCATTGCCCAGCCAACCAGGCCACGACGTTGCATTCCCGACGTCATGACGCCGTTGTTTCGAATTCCGGGCAAACCCCGAAACGACCCACGCGCAACCAGTACTCCGCCAATACTCCCAAGGCCAAAGGTCAGTGTCATGTAGAGAACATCGAAGCCTTCAAAAGCACCAAAACCACCAATGCAAAGCATCAGGGCAGCAATGGCTACCATGGCTGCACCCAGCTTGTCCGCGAGGGCTGGATGCGCAGGCCCAGCAGCCTGTTCGGGCAGAGTAATCGTATGAAGCGTCATGCTTGTTCACCTATTAATCGTACAGCTGCAAATGCCGAAGAAAATTCGGGATCGAAATCCGCTTTTTTGAGATCGCGAAGCACCGTCGCCACCGGTGTGCGCTGCTCGATCCATGCAAGGCACTGTTCCGCTCGCAAACGCATTCCCAAAGCTTGAATTCCTGTCATTATATCGTTGCTGTGCACGATGCGCAGCAGGCGTTCGCGTTGAATATCCTGCCACAGTATCGACGTCGTATTATCTTCTTGTGCCGACACAGCGCCGTACGTTTGATATTCGATATCGAAGAACTTCGCCGAATTATAAAACGTGTACTGGGGAAGGGGCCGTGGCTCACCAAGAATCACCGATGCTACATGATGGCCATGGTGACGAGCTGTGTACCACAGCTGCTCAACCTTGCCGGACGGAAACTCCGCGCAATCGCCAATAGCGAAGACGTTGGGGATTGGCGTACGCAAACAGTCGTCAACAAGGATGCCGCGCCGTGTTGGAATATCCGACGCCCTAGCAAGGGCCGTTTGCGGGCGAACGCCCGCCGTAAGCACTGCCACTTGGCATTCAATGCGTTGCCCATCCGACGTGATGGCGGCGCACACGCGGTTTCCCGGGCCCCCTTCAAGAGTACTGAGTTGGGTGTCGAGATGGAGATGGACGCCGTGGTGTTTGATGTGGCGCGTAATCATGGCAGACTCTTCAGCCGCCAGGATGGTATTCCAGTACGATGACTCCCGCACCAGAAAGTGGACATCCACGCCTCTGCTTCGAAGCATTTCGGCCACTTCAACGCCAATAAGGCCACCACCCACGATGACGGCCGAGCGCACATCACGGGTATTGTGCTCCAGTCGCACAAGATCCTGCATCGATGTAAACGTCTGCACGCCATCAAGGTCTTCCCCTGGCCATCCAAATCTATTGGCCACGGATCCCGTCGCCAGAATGAGATAGTCGTAGGAAAGTGGTCCTGCCGCGGCAAGGAAACAAAGACGTCGCTCCGTATCGACGTGCGTGACGTAGTCCAAGACACGGTCAATCCTGTTCTTGTCCCAGAAGTGATCCTCGTACGGCTCCAACTGCTTCACCGTCATGTGGCCCATATAGGCATACATGAGCGCTGGCCGTGAAAAGAACGATGGATGCTCTCCCGAGACGATGGTAATGCGATAGTCGCAATTCTTGCGGAGGCTGCGGGCTGCTGTGGTTCCGGCAACACCATTCCCGATGATGACGACGTGGGGCATATTAGCGCAAATGGATGATGGTTCGCCAACCGACAGTTCCAGTCACTGTACGAACATACAGCATGTACAGACCCGAAGGAATGGAAGTTGGGAGGCCAGCACGAACAATCTCGGCCACAGGCAGTGCTGCGCGCGGGGCAAACACGGGCATGCCTCCCAGTGAAAACCATTGTGCCTCGGCCGCGACGTCCATATCGGTGACGTCCCCAACACTGGAAGGACCCTGAACGGCTACCTGGGCTGCTTGTTGAACCGACTTCGTGGCGATATCCGACACCGCAGCAACCACGCGACACTTTGATATGTCCCACAATGAGCGCCTCGCTATAGCAAGCCGTTGAACGGATGCAGCAGCGGGCTGTGCATCAATGGAGATACCGGACGCTGGCGTGAACGCGGCACGAAGGACTCCACGATGATCTTCCACGCCGTTCCTGCCGCGATATGTGACGTCTTCGACAATGCCTACGTACAGTGATGTCGATGGGAGTACCTCCGACGTGTTGACCGTTACGGTCACAATAACGGAATCGGCGGTGACCAATGGCTGCAGGGATATGCCGACGGGCGACGTAGCAGGTAAGCCATCAAGGTATTGCGGCCAGTCGGCATAGGCGCCATTCCATCGTACGCCGTTAAAGAACACTGTTGGCGTTCCCTGCACCTGCGTGTAGTAGCGGGCGCGTTCCGTGGGGTCCACTTGATTGGCCTGATAGATGGGATCATCCGCATAGACACGAATGTGATGATAGACGACGATGACGTTGTCGGCACGTGGAGTCCGTGATATGTGCCTGTCCACGGCCTCATGCATGGAGGCACACGGGCCGCAATGCGAGTTCGTAAAGATATCGGCGAAGGTTACCCTTCCATGCTGGGCATGAGCACTGCAAGCCAGCAAGACGAGGGCCAAACAGAGGAGGACGTTCATTGGGGATGTGATGACGCGATGAAACATGTCACCAACCTACGGGACGCACAAGGGTTGAAGTGTCGTCAGGCCGACATTTCGCGTAACTCATCCATTTGCACAACCTGTATTCCTGACCGGTCAAAGGTTATCAGTCCGTCTTCACGAAAGGCATTCAACGTCTGCGTTACCGTCTGCCTGCTCAGCCCCGTCAAGAAGGCTATTTCCTGATGCGTGAGGAAGCCAAGCTCTTCAGCATATCGAACGATAAAACCAGCAACACGGCTTCGTGCATCGCGGAAGGCAATGTCCACTAGCCGCTCCTTAAAGCGTACCAAGCGATCGCCAACATGCTTCAGTATTTCCCTGTTCAGTTTAGAATTGGAATCGAGGATTCGTGCGAAATCCTCGCTCCGAAAGACGCAGACCGTGGCCTCATCCAACGCTTCTGCCACTTCATCCACGATGGATGTTCCAGTGATCTCTCCGAAAAACTCACCAGGACTAATAACGTCAACAATCAACTCTCGCCCATCCACCATGCGGGCAATCTTGAGATGACCACGCTTAACGAAGTAGACGTAATGCGTCTCGTCCTCTCGACCATACACAAACGCCTTCCTGGGCAGGAGATGCATTTGTGCCATGCGTGCCAGATCATCGAATTCTTGATCCGTAAGACATTCAAAAAAGGAGAGATTTTTGAGGTACCAATATTTGGCATTGCTCCCAAGAGGTGCCATGGGGTAGAGACGTTGTTGGTGTTCTGATCGATTGTCTGCGGGCTGTTATCGTCACAATCTAACAACGACCAGCCTTGCTTCCTACACGGATGGATCGCTTTCAGCAGCTTTCCTTGTGCATGATACATCTCCTCGTACGTAATACGACCTCCTCCAATTCGGATGCCCCGCAATATCGTAGTGCACTGATGGGCGCCACGTACGTGAACACATGAATTGAATTACGTACGTAGCCACGGGGGTGTCTTGACAAAAACTAGTACTGCCCAGTAGTAATCGCAGAATGGACAAACATCAGATTGCGTCATGATGGATTCCTTCCCCTCGACTACCATCTTAAACATGTATTCGTCGAGGGTTTACACAACTTCCCAAGGAGAGAGGCATGATCAAGAGATTCCCAACTGTAGTTCACCGAGTAATGCTGTTATGCCTATTACTTGCTGTTGCCACGTCGCACGCCGATGCGCGAATCAAGTGGCCGAAGTGGAAGAAAATCATTGCGGTTGCTATTATAAAAGTCGATAGGACCTAGTGACATTAGGAGTTTGATCGGTTTGTAGATACTGTTTTATGTGAAGATGACCAAACGAATGAAATCCAACTCAATAAATTGTATGTGGTATCATTCGACGATGCAACCGCAGTTGAAAAATTCGATAAATCAATGTCGAACATTTTCTTTTTTTC
>JALOMA010000237.1 GCA_025455735.1 Candidatus Kapaibacterium sp. | reverse complement strand
GAGATCATTAACGACGATAAGACCATCAATGCCTTCTGCACCCCTGGTGGATACATTTACGTCTACACAGGGTTGATAAAAGTCCTTGATAATGAAGCCGCTCTTGCCGGTGTATTGGGCCATGAGATAGCCCACGCCGAGTTGCGTCACTCGACGGAACGGATGACAACTCAGCTTGGGGCACAGACGCTTCTGTCCATTGCACTAGGGAACAATCCCGATCGTACAGTGTCATTCGCTGCCAACGCTTTTGCAGGATTGGGGCTGCTCAAAAACAGCCGCAGCGACGAGCTGGAATCAGATGACTATTCCTTCCGATATCTACGATCAACCAACTGGTATCCTGGCGCCATCAACTATTTCTTCGACAAGGTCAAAGGGCGCGGTGGGTCTTCCTTGGAAAGACTTTTGAGTACGCATCCACTTCCCCAGGATCGTATTGATGCCACGAATAACCGGCTACGCACCTTCAACATTCCACCTCCAACGGAAGCACAATTGAACGCTCGCGGATATGCCGAGTTCAAACGTTCACTGTAGCGTTCTCGTAGAGGGTGATCTTTTATTCGTCCTGATTATTTGTTCTGGCAAGGGGGCCATGGCCCCTTTTCAGATTGTCGAGAGATGTCTAGGAATTGTGTTGATGGTTTTTCCCGAACGAAGCCAGAAGGTCCGAAAGATGTTCGCGCGTGAGTGGTTTATTCAGGAACGCCACAACATGCGGGGACTTTCTCGCCATTCGTTCATCGGCGGGGTCCACTGTTGACGACAGCACCACGATAGGTGGTATTGTGAGAGAGCCATTGTGCAGGCTTTGACAGTGTTCCAAGAATTCCCAGCCATTCATCACGGGCATATTGATGTCAAGGAAAATCAGTTGTGGGATTTGCCCAGAACGAGTTTGTTCTGCGAGAAACGATAGCGCAACGGAACCATTTTCCGACGATGTAATGGTCTCGGAAAAGCCGATACGCTGCATCAGCATGCGAAGGAGAAACACCGTTGTGGTGTCGTCGTCGATGATGTGGACGTGACTGAACATTCCTTGTTCCCTGTGGCGAGGTCATGCGCTGGGCAAAAATGCGGAATCTCCAGCAGTCTCCACTACATTAGGTCAACCATGTGGGAATTTCTTCCAGCGCCCTCGTCACGGCATACCAGCATCGAATAAACGCTTCGTTGGCGGGCAGACAATCAGTACGAATCGTTGTTTCGTTCGTCATTACGACGCCGCCAGCAGCCAAGGCTCGATGCGCAACATCGCGTCGATGGAACTCCACCGCCATCGAACATGTGGCCATTGCCGTATAGGGTTCAATCGCTGTGTCAATATGCTTGCGAAGTGCTGCTGCCGCAGCAGCACGAATTTCCCGATACGTATCATCTGGTGTTCTGCAAATTGCTGCGGTAGGGCCCAGCGTATCTTTCGTCACGACAACCTGCAGCATAGGGTTCCATTCAGCAATCTCTGGAACAAGGTCACTGTTTCCGGAAACCAACAACAAGGGAATGCCAAACGAAGCACAGATGGCAGCATTGACTTCGACTTCTCCGACGGGGCGATCATTCAGATACCAAGCGTGTACCGCTGCCCCAACAAAGGTATGTGCAAGTAGTCCTGGCGTAGTTCCTGCCTTGCTATGATATCCAACGCAAAATGCGGCATCGAAGGTCGCATTGATTCCTTCCATCTGGCACAATGGTTTGTTGGCGCTCCGGGCAGCACCAGTAACAACGCGTACGCCGGGTCGGACAGCCTCCAAAAGTACGTTACGCATGATTCCATGCCCGTCGCCCACAACAATTCGAGCATCAGGGACAACATCTCGAATGCCATCGATGGCTGCGTTAACGTCACCTGTCAGGAATTTCTGACCTTGGCTATATCCTCGTCCATCGGGGCCTAGCTGATCTGGATGCACCACACCAGTTGCCCCTTCCATATCGACTGCGATAAAGATGTTCATAGATGAAGGATGGGAAGTGATACGATGTCGGACGTCACGATTGGCGGTTCGATAAGAGTTGCGCCAAGGACGCCTCGTTTGTCAATGACGTGTTGAACGGTACAGGAGTACAGCCGTTTGTGAAGGCCAGGCGGTGCGGCAAAGTTGACGCTATGGTAGTCTTCGGTCCAACCCGTCCACATTCCCGTTGCGTCGTCGTAGGTTTCGGGTAGAACGAATCTATTCGACCCCATGATGTTGACTGCAGCGGCACGCTTACGAACCTCCGAAAGCGCACGCAGGCGTGCAGTGCGCGCCCTGCGAACATTCCTGGGAACGCTATCGAGCATTACTGCAGCTGGCGTATCGGCTCGCTCCGAGTAGGTAAACACGTGGAGGTACGTAAATGGAATGTTCTCAAGAAACGAGTAGGTTTCTTCGAAAAGCTCGTCAGTTTCACCAGGAAAGCCTACAATGACATCAATCCCAAGCGTGCATTGTGAGATACGCTGCTGGATCCTCTCTACGAGGGAAGCATAGGAGCTTGGCGTATACCTGCGACGCATGTTTCGTAGGATCGTTGCAGATCCGCTTTGCAGTGGAATGTGTAGGTGTGGGCACACTGACGATGACTGAGCAATTGCCTCCAAGACACTATCACGGACCGTATTCGGTTCAATTGAGCTGATGCGAACCCGAAACGGACGGGGGCGTGCATCAATCAACCGGAGCACGTCAACAAATCGTTCACCAGTATTGGCATGGTATTCGCCAAGGTTTACACCTGTAAGAACAAGCTCTGCATAGGATTGTTCTTCTACCTGCTCCAAACGGTCTTCAATGTCGACAAATGGCATAGACCGGCTCCCGCCTCGCGCCTTTGGGATGGTACAGAAGGAGCAGGAGTAGTCGCAGCCGTCTTGTAGCTTTAAGAATGCCCTTGTCCTGCCGTCGTTCGTGTACGACGCTGGTATAAAGTCCATATCATCGTGTGTCTCATCAACAGCTATCAGAGGGCTTTCAAGACGAGCCATTGTCTCAACGTGCGCTGCAATTGTGTGCTTTTCCGCCGTTCCGAAAACACCACGTACGCCATCAATCGATGCTAACTCCTGCGGCTGCAATTGGGCATAACAGCCAGTAACGGCAAGGATGGCTTCTGGGTTCTCGCGCTGAACTCTACGAGCCAGTTTTCTGCACTCGACGTCGGCTTGCTCCGTGACAGTACACGTATTGATGATGACAACGTCGGAGACGTCGCCAAATGGCACCACAGCATACCCTTGTGAGCGAAATTGCTCGAGGATTGCGGAGGATTCAACTTGGTTTAGCTTGCATCCCAGCGTGTGGATGCTAACACGTTTTTGCTTCGTCGTCATAACAGAAACAAACCTACCACAATCCCTCATGTTGCCAGACATTTCATCCTCATCTGCTGAACTTTCCGTTATCGTTACGGCGGAAATGACAGCAAGGCTTGACGGTCGAGAAATCCATCCAGTCTACAGCACCTTTTGGATCGCTCACCACGCGGAGATCGTCGCCAGACGCCTTTTGGAACCACATCTCGAACCCGGAGAAGAAGGAATCGGCACGGCTTTGACCATCAACCACCGGTCTATGGCTGTGATCGGTGAGACCGTCGTATATCACGCTGTGGTTTTGGAGGTAGGGGGCAGGAGGGTGCGTTGTTCATGGACCGCCAAAACGCCGCGTGCCCTCATAGCTGAGGGCACGCAGGAGCAGGCCGTCTTACCTGCCGAAGTCTTGAGGGCACGTGTAGCAGAGGTCTATGCTGCACACACCAGTGCCAAGACGTGAGGTCCCCGTTACATCTTCGTAAATACGAATGTCGTACGCTTTTCCGCTCCAGATTGGCGTGGCGATGACTGATCCATGCGAGACTCGCCGAACCCTTGTACACGTCGTGGATCCACACCAC
>JALOMA010000236.1 GCA_025455735.1 Candidatus Kapaibacterium sp. | reverse complement strand
ATCCTAGAACTGTGCCGACGTTCTTCCATTCATGTTGTCACGTTTGGCTCGTGCTACAGCACGTGACCATCCAGATGGAAGACCCACGCTGCCTAGGAAGAAGAACGTCCATCCTCGCAGCCAAGCAATGAATACAACTGTTCGATCCGATTGACATGATTACCATGCATTCTTGGAGGGTCGATGAAGTCAGCACAAGCTCACTTAGGTGCCGTTGCAGGCTTCAGAGCCGTACCCAACTGCGTGCATGGATCGTCTTGCTCTTTTATCACGATACGAAAATCGTGTATGCACCTTCCGCTTCCCCATACAATACCACCCATTTTGTTACATCGTGGTTGTGGGGTATATTACTCCCTGTGTCTCACCATGAAGAACGCCCTAAGGCATTGCTTACCAAAAGGTTAGCATGTTTTTACAAGAGGTGCTAGCTATGGAAATCCTATCAGAAATCCTGCGAGTTGTTACATCAAAAGCTGATATCAAGAAGATCTTTCCGGAGTTGACTTCCTCACGTAAGGAAGACAACATGACAGCTCTCTTTGTCAAGAACCTCTTGGAAGGCTCTATCGATAGTGACAAAACAGCTGCTCACCTTCTATACGGTGGCGACCGTCAAGATCCCCGTTACCGAACTCTCAAAAGCAGGGTTTACGACAGGTTGCTTCATGCTGTCCTTCTCCTCCAGGTTCGGCAACCAGAGCACTCACTCTATCTTTCAAGTTACTACAAGTGCAGCCGTAACCTTATAGCAGCACAAACACTTATGCGATTTGCGTCACGACGAGCCGGTACATACATCGCCGAACGATCCTTGAGTATTGCAGAGCGATTCCAGTTTACGGATGTTCAGCTCGCCCTCAATATTCTCTTACGTAGCTCAGCCGGAGTAAGCCGAAGGCGGCACGACTTCTACCGGTATCACAATGAGGTAAACAGGCTTATGGCCACATATCAGGCAGAGTTGGAAAGCGACTTTCTCCTTGACCAAGCGATCATCGAGTCCATGCTGACTTCACGAAAGATTGAGGAACTTCAGGAACTCCTGAAGACATCTTCTGAGACAATCTCAGGATTCGTCAAGGAATATGGTACGAACTCATTGCGCCTGAATAGTTTCCGAATACGCGTCATGTATGCCGAGACTATGGAAGATCACCAGCAAAGCGTTGCAGTGAGCGAAGAAGCGTTGAACTACTTGAACAATCACGCCGAGTTTGCACAGCCGGCTCGTCTTGGTGAGTTTGCCCTCAACAAGATCAACTCATGTATCTGTCTTCGACGCTTTGATGAAGCCCTTACTATTGCAGATCTATCTGTAGAGGCCTTTACCGAAGGGGGTAATAACTGGTATATGAGTCTAGATTCATCGTTCGTGGCTGCAATCAATGCTGGAGCGTATGAGCGTGCAGAAGAGTTTTACACCCTGGCAACGAGGCACCGCCGATTCCACCTGCAAAGCGAAGTACAACGTGAACGCTGGATAACCTATGGGGCGTATCTCCATTTGGCTCAAGGGTTTGGTCTTTGCCGCCTTTCAACCGCGCGTTCCAGCCCTTTTCGCCTTGGGACGTACATGAACTCCGTTACTGAGTTCACAAAGGACAAGCGGTTTGCGAACAGTCTCGTTCTCACCGCACAGTTAGGTTTCCTCACCCAACTTGGTGACTATGAAGCGGTCGAGCGTCGTATAGAGTACCTACGGACGTATGCAGCACGCTATCTCCGTGAACGACGATTCGACCGAACTCGGCTCTTCATCCGCGTCCTCACTCAGTTCCCCAGATTCTCCTTTGACCCAAAGACGATTCGCCGCGATGCCGCCGACCTAATCCAAGAACTTAAGAATACAGGTACGGAGCCAATGCCTGGCGACGTCAACGAACTCATTCCCTACGAGTTGTTCATCGAGAGCATGTTGACAACTGTGGATCTTCAAAATGCACTGGCATAGTCAGGTTGTGCAACTTTCCGGGATGTGCGTGCTCCTACTCAGCGCTTCGAAGCAGTGCCTTGGAGTAGCCACAGTTGTTCCATCAGTAGTCCACCATTGTGCACCACAATTCTGACCTTCAGTCGGATTTCTTGCGTGCGTTCGAACCCCATCGACATGCATTGTGGAGGTTTGTCCGCGCAACTACGCGATCGGCCCTAGAGGCAGAAGATCTCATGGGCGACACAATTCTCCAAGCTTACGAGGCGTTCCCTAAGCTACAAGATCGACAAGCCATGCTATCCTGGCTGTTTACGATTGCGTCTCGCCTGTACAAGCGGCAGCGCTGGCGCGCCCGGTTATTCGGCGAACTGTCCGATGAACACGCCGAATCCATGCCACACACCGATCCGCTTCCTGACTCACAGGTTGACGTCTCTATCCTCTATGAAGCACTCGCTAAGCTGCCACACAAACACCGGGAAGCAGTTGTCCTCATGGACATCCTTGGCATGACTCTCGCTGAGATTCAAGCCATTCAAGGTGGCACCATATCCGCCATAAAATCACGCGTCAGCAGGGGCCGTTCAGAACTTGCACGAAGACTCTCTCCGGAATCAACGCCTTCCAAGGAAGGTGTCCGAACCGAGACCGTGCACGTCGCACTTCAATCCATTATTCACCCTGCAGGATAGTCACCATGTTTACAGACAAGCCAAACATTCCCGATCATCTCCTTGAAGCAGCTCGCCAACAAACATCTCCCCTCTCGCAACAAGATGTGGCCGCCTTGCTGCGTGGACATGCCTCGGCTCCCACGGCATCAAAGAAAGTGCCCGCTATTGCCGGCTCTGTGGCACTCGTTGCTGTGGGAGTAGCCGCTTCCGTTTCGTTGTTGCATGATGCCCCCAATCCCGTTCAAGTTGTGGCAGCACCTGAAGTACGCTCGTCACCCATAGCGAGTGCAACTGAGCAAAACCATCACGAAATCGTCACGGCCCCCGACAAAGCAGATGTTCAACACATACCGACATTGTCGACCGTACACTCCCCCAACCCAGAACCTCGCTACGTAACGGCTTCGATCGCTCCAACAATGTTCCTATCAATAGAACCGGGACGTATCATCCAGCATGCGAGGGACCGGTACTCAACCCGTCAAGCATTAGCGTCTCCCGACGCCCGAGTCGAGTGCCTTTCCAATGGTATCCGTTTTGTTCACTCAGGTCAACCTATTACTCTCTCTCTATCGCCTGGTTCGCCATGCCCCGTCTTCGTTACCTCTCGACGCGGTATTGGTCACGCTGTTATGACAGGGGGCCTTGGCAATACTTCGGTTGAGGATGCCAACGAGTTGATTCCCGTGGAAGCTGACGAAGATCTCGTCCTGTGGTTCAAAAATGAGCCTCAGGTAATGGACTTGGCTCCAGATTCACTTCGAAAGGCTATGATCGGACTCGTAACACTCCGTCACCAGGAAGTCGATAGCCCTGTCAATGTTAATCCTGCTGTCGTTCCTGAAACGGTAGATGACTACGCCACGAGGAAACTAACCTCTACCATCATTGTTGCCAGCAGCTCTGGTTTGGTCAAGAATATCCTGGATCAACTTTCACGAATCGATCGTGAAAGCGAAGACTCCCCCATTATTCAAACCGAACTCCTTGGAAACACTCATTGGACTGATGATGATGCAGACGGTGAGACGTTCATGAGACAGGTCGTCCGTTTCCAATCGATTGATCAAGGTGGGAATGTTGATTCGGATCATTTGTCCAGTCAGTCAAGGACAGCAGATTCGTTGAACAACAACGTCTTCCCGTTTTCCATCGCAACCCTTACGGATTCACTTGTCACCAGTGCCCTCCGTAGACTGCAATCCAGTTGCCGGAAGTCGGACGAAGAGGCAGATTCATCGAATATCGACGAAACAAATACCGATACCTGGAATCAGTGGTTCGATATCGATCTTG
>JALOMA010000235.1 GCA_025455735.1 Candidatus Kapaibacterium sp. | reverse complement strand
GGCGCCAGCAGCACGATGAAGAGCGTGGAAGTGTGTTGTTTTCATGGTGATTCCTGGTAGTTGGACTGCAAAGATAACGACCGGCCGATTGCATGGGACGGAGCGGGAGGAGGATGTATCTTCGCACGAGATGAATACTCTTGATAACGGGTTTTCGGCGAACGGAAGGAGAGAATATGGTTATACTCTTGTGGGCTGGGATTCACGCACTCCTAGGAAGCATATGGTTGTTGCTGGAGTCGGCATTGGGTTTGCACGAACAGTACTATACAGTAGCGGACATCGTTGTGCTCGTTGCCATACCAGCACTGTGTGCCATTGGTGCGGCAGTACATGAACGTTTGCGTACGCAGGGTACGTTCCCCTTTGGTCTGGCACTGCGGACGGCGTTGGGCACTCTCGCTCTTGGAACGGTCGTCATGGCAGGGTTGTGGATCCTGCTTACCCTTCAGGTTATTCCTGGTTTCACGGACATGATCGGTGAGCGCGCACGGATGCAGTCCGAAGCGCTTGGCCATCCACCACAACAGGTGATTCTGAATATGGCGGTAGCGCTACAGTTGTACACGTTCCCCGGCGTTCTGTTCTTTACACTGGTTGTTCCACTACTGTCGGGTAGTGTGGCTTCCATTGTTGCTTGCCTGGGTATTCGTAGGCGTTGAATGGAGCTCGGTACCGTCGGGGAAAAGACCTTGTGAAATTTTCTTTGTAAAATGCTCAGGAGGTTGTATGTTGTCGGAGTCGGTTCGGGATCGCAACGCAAGGGACGGCGGTGCCCCCAATGTGCCTCCTCGGAGGTGAACCGGCACAACACCCTGTGTGTGGTGGGACGTGGAAGAACGGGGACACTATCCTCGCTTCCAGAAAGCCCGGGAGCTTCTCCCGGGCTTTTCTTTTTCCAGATTTTAGCACGCTTACGCTACTTCGAGCGATAGATGACGGCGGCAATGAGGACGGCTAAAAGGGCAATGGGAGCGATCTCGCCAGCTGTGTACGGCACACGAATGAAGACGTTGTGGTAGTCTTGGACGAACGACTGCATCGACGCGTCGAATTGCTGAAGGGCGATACTATCGGTCGTGGTACGGCGCATTTCCAACGTTCGTGACTCCGCATACCGCTCGGCAAAATCCGGGAAAGCGGTTGCATAGGCAATCTCCCAACCCACGACATAAAAAAGACAGGTACACATGGCGATAGCACCACCACACCGAAAGGCCATCCCAAAACTCAGCGGAGCTCCATTTAGCGACCTCCGATAGGCGCGGACCCCCAAGAAGACGAAGGCCATGGAGAGCGCCATTGCTGCAAAACCGACGATCATCCCCACCGTCTCCATGGACGGATCGCGGGCTGACAGCAGCCAGACTAAAGACGCCATAATGACCGTAGTCAGCCCCGACATGATGCCATAGCGAAGAATGAACTGTTGCATGGAATACCTCCTGATAGTGAGAATATGATCCTGCAACGTACCACCGCCGACGGTCGTAGGCATCATCACAACGGGTGATGTTGCGTCATCGTGCCGGTTTTTCACCCTTTTGGCTGATGGGGAAGGGCAATAATTCCACGCTGCCCTGCTACCAGGACCGCTTCGGTCCGGCGTCGAACACCAAGTTTGGCATAGATATTCGTTACGTGGGTCTTGACGGTATTGATTGAAACAAACAACGTAGCCGCAATCTCCGCATTGGATTTTCCGTCGGCTATCAACACCAGAACCTCCCTCTCGCGGTCCGTAAGGCCGCCAACATCCTCTCCATGCTGTGTGCTCGCAGGTTCGTGGTGACGGTGATCCAACTGAATGCCTACGCTTCGCCCAGCGAATGCCCGGCCCGCCCACAATCCAGCGAAGAGGGTAACCGTGCCAACGATGGTAGCCAGAAGTTCCGTGGCAAGTCGGCCAGTACCATGGAGAAACATGGACCACCCTAGAGCCAACAAAACCACGCTGGCCACACCAGCATATGAGAGAACAATGCGCCACATGCTACAATTTCGCATGTTCGCAGCACACGACAGAAGAGGTTTGTATGCACCGCAGACGATGGCTGCGAATGACGGCCGCGGGACTATTCGCCAGCAGCGGCGTGGCACAGGCGCTTGCCAATGCTCGGTCCATTGCGGCGGCCGGGCGATCGCCTGAAGAGGTTGCCGTTGACGAGGTCTTTTGGGCCAGTGTTCGAAGCGCTTTCGACCTTGACCATACCATCATGAACCTGAATAATGGCGGAGTTTCACCAGCTCCTCGCAGCGTCATCGAACGTCAGCGCCGATTGGTTGATCAAACCAATGACCTTCCCGCTCGCAACCTGTGGCAAGTATTGGAACCCAGGCAGGAATCAATCCGCTCTTCGCTGGCTTCCATCTTCGGAGTAAACTCTGAAGAACTTGCCATCACACGGAACGCAAGTGAGTCGCTGGAAACCCTACAGTTGGGCCTGAACCTACGCTCCGGCGACGAAGTCATCTGTTCTGTTCATGATTATCCGCGTATGATTACTACGTGGGAACAGCGTGCGCGCCGCGACGGCATCATCCTAAAGCAGGTAGCCATCCCAGCGCCTTTGATGGACCCCACTGATGCCATACGGGCCTATCGTGATGCCATTACTCCGAAAACACGCGTTCTGCACGTCTCTCACGTTGTGTTCTCCACCGGTCAAATCATGCCCGTGCGTGAGATATGCGCCCTTGCACGGCAGCGTGGCCTGGATTGCATCGTCGATGGTGCCCACTCGTTCGCACAGTTCCCATTCTCGCAGTCGGATCTGCAGTGTCAGTTCTTTGGCACGTCGCTGCACAAGTGGATGTGTGGCCCTATCGGAACGGGTATGCTGTATGTTGCCAAAGAACGCATCAAGGATGTCTGGCCACTCATGGCAGCACCAGGATCGCTTGACAATGACATTCGCAAGTTTGAAGAGATTGGTACCCACCCCGCCGCCCTGCACAACGCCCTTGCCGATGCCATCGAATTTCATGCGGCCATCGGGAGTGAACGCAAGGCGGCACGATTCCACGTGCTCCACCAAACATGGGTAGGCCAGGTAGAAGCTCGAGAACGACTCTCCTTTGCTACGAACGTGCAAGACCCAGCAAATCAATGCGCGTTGAGGCTGATGATCCTGAAGGACGTTGACCACTCGAAGCTGTCGGCGTGGCTGATGGATAACCATGCCATCTTTACGGTCCCAATTACCTATGGTGGACTGTCTGGACTGCGGGTGGCACCGAATGTTTATACACGCATTGCCGATATGGTGCGATTCGGATCCCTAGTGAATCGCGTTGCCAAAGGTGACGTTACACTGTAAGCTTTTGCTACGATGGTACGACCTTGTCGTACGGGTTCGGATAGTTGTCTTCAGGCGGGTCCATTGAAGCCCCTCGCATGAAGATAGATTCAATCTCGTGCACAAAGGAATGAGTTTTGTGGTAGTAATCCTGGTCCCGCACAAATGCCACCAATAGATCGATATGCCACGGCGGAACAATCGTGACGTGGACCCGCTCCGCCCACGTGAACGGCTGCTGGGATGACGTTCCGGCTTGGAGGATTTCTTCCGATCTCGAGAGGAATCCTGTAAAGAAGTGCTGAATGTAATGGTCGTCGGATGCTTCCACCAGAATATGAACGTGGTCCGGCTGGATGTTGAGCGCCCGAAATGTACACCGACACATTTGTGCCATTTCCGTCGCCAAGATCGTTAGTGCCTCATGCGCATCCAGTGGCATGTTCATGCCCGGATTCCCAGGCATCGCCATGAAGTGTATCCCCATTGATTGAGGTGCATTCAGAAAAGCCGCCATGGACGTGCTCCTTGTTGTGGGTTTCAAGTAATGCCGTATCATGTTCTACACCCCTTTGTTCTGTTCGACGAACAAAACGTGTTGGTCGGTTACAACGTG
>JALOMA010000046.1 GCA_025455735.1 Candidatus Kapaibacterium sp. | reverse complement strand
AGGTTGGCCGACGAAGCCTTCTACCTTGTTGGATGGGTTCATTTTGAACGGGGTCAGTTCGATGTTGCCGTCAACGATTTCCGGAAGCTCCTTGACGTCTATCCCTCTGGTGACATGGCGCCCAAGGCAATGTATGCCATTGGTGATGCCCTTTACAACATGGGTGACATTGATGGCAGCATCGAAGCATACAGGGCGTTGTTGCAGCGCTATCCGGCACATCCGTTTGCAGAACGCGCCGTGCTTACCATGCAGGAGACACTCATAGCGGCAAGTCGAACCGACGATGCCATCCGCGTAGCGGATGACTATATCGCAACGAATCCGAACTCATCGGCTGCTGAAGAACTCGTTCGTCAGAAGGCGCAGATCTTCTACTCTGGAAAGAACTACAGCAGTGCTGCCAGCGAGCTTACCGCCTACCTATCGCGATATCCATCGGCAGAAAAACAGGACGAAGCGCTCTACCTGTTGGGTAAGACATATCTCAATATGAACGATGCCCAACAAGCCACGGCGGCCTTTCACGAGTTGAAGAAGAAGTTTCCATCAAGCACACTCCACGCGCAAGCCACGCTTGACTTGGCCGAGTATTACGACAAATCTGCGAACAGCAGTATGGCGGATTCGCTCTACCGCATTGTGCAAACAACATTTGCGGAGGATAGCGCTTTTGCTTCCCGTGCGGGATATTCACGAGCTCTCATGTTGCGGGCGCGCGGCGATACGTCGGCAGCAATGAACGTCTTCTTGGCCGTCGCCGATCGATATGCTGGATTCGACTATGCCGAGCAGGCACGGTATCAGCTTGCCATGATGTATGGCAAGCAACGAGCTGTCGATTCCATGAAGGTTCACCTGAGTATCCTCGCAGGCAGTCAACGATCACCAGCCCTGGCAGCAGAAGCACTGTATCGTCTGGCTCGTGTTGATATGGCCGCCAAGGACTACATGAAAGCGCTTCCCCAGTATGAAAAAATCAGGGATAGCTATGCTGGCTTTGAAGACTGGTACACGCTGGCCCTCCTTGATCTGGGCGAATGTTATGAGCAAATAAACAACCTGGCAGAAGCAAAACGAACGTACGGTGTGCTTGCAGCCCTCCGCCCGGATGATGACTACGGAAAGACCGCTCAAGCCCGACTCAAACGACTGGAGCGTCGCCGATGATCATCCGCGCATTCCTCGTCCTCCTTCCCATGGCCGCCTGTATAGTAGTGGCCCAACAACCAGCACCGCAAGGCTCACAGCCGTCGGCTGGACCTTCCGTGCCCATCGAACTTCCCGAATACGTGGTAACCGGCAAGGATCGTGTTGACATACCTGGTGCCACGAAGTCCGATCCTATGCGCCCACCCGTTCTTGGCAAGGCACGTCTGGATACCCTGAACTCACTCGAAAAGCTCTCACCCCCCATTCTTGCACCGGCAAGTTTGCCGGTACCACGCCGCACGATGGCTTTCCTTCCGGGGTTCCTTCAGGCCGAATTCGGACAGTATGGTACACCCGATGTTGTTGCGGGCTACTCCTTGGAGGCATCAGGGTATCGAATTGATGCACAGGCTAACCTGGAGACCAGTGCCGGGCATACGACGAATGCAAGCTATACGAAGGCTGGTCTACGGGCGCTGAGCACGTACGTGGCGCCTGACAAGTTCATTTTCTTTGGAGGCTCAACCACCGAGGTTGATGTATCGGCTCGTACGTCATCATATCGATTCTTCGCTGTACCGGATGCTGCAGAACGCACCGTAACGTCCCTTCGCGCTGGTTTGGGAGTGGATGGTACCTATGACGGATTTGACTACACGGCCCAAACGGGATATGTTGCCACTGCGACAACCTTGGCCGACCGCAGCGCGCGGGATGGCGATCTGTTCGGAACGGTGACGGCGCAGAATCGGTGGAGGCTTTTTGATGTTGGTGGTCGTATATCCATGAACCTCCGTTCGTTCAATGGAAACGCATATCCGGCTGCGGAACTTGTGGGCTTCGGACGGTATGCCGACGAACGCTACCGACTCCTTGTGCAGGCAGGATTCCAATCCGTTACGTCGACGGCCGCTGTGGGGCGTGGTGGTATCGTCGTGGCTGGAACTGCAGACGTATTCCTGTCGCATGACGTTACCATCAACGCGTCGCTGCGCACGGGCCTTCGGCCCGTAGGTTTCGCTGATCTCCTCCAGGAAAATCCGTACGTTCACGACTCCGTGCTCATCGATGCTGCCTTGGACGTTATCGACGTCGGCGGCATGGTCACGTACCACCCCTCCGTGCGTCTTGCTGCCTCGGCAGGGCTACGATTGGCGCAGACCGACCGAACCCCAATTTGGGTGGACGCTTCGGCTGGTGCCTTCGCACTGACGTACGCTGCCACCACCCGTGTGGAAGTGCCAGTAGAGGTTCGTTGGATCGCGGGAAGCCGAGACATCATTGTTGCCGATGCACGGCTTGTTTCTGCAACCGTTGCTGACCAAAAAAACCTGCCCTATGCAGCATCCAGAGCCTCGATACGCTATGAGCGTCTGTGGACGGAAGCGCTTCGTTCTACACTGGCTGCAATGTATGTTGGCGAACGATTTGCTGATCTGGCCAATACCATCTCGCTTACGGGATATGTTGACGTGCGCGTTCGTGTAGACTACGACGTAACGCCTACCCTGGCCGTACAAGTAAGGGCACACAACCTTCTTGCATCCGAGATTATCCTTTGGAACGGCTATCGAGAACGAGGTGTGTTTGTTTCCGGTGGAGTAACATGGAGGTTCTGATATGACACCCGACGACCCAACATGGAATGATCCTGGTTTCCAGGACGACGGTGGTTTTTTGCCGGATCCCGCCAAACAGGCGCCAGTGGCCGAGCCGGAGGCGACTGCACGCACGCGTGTGGTGCCAACCGTTGAGCCACCGCCCCCTGCCATTGACGACGATAGGAGAAGTGCCGGAGCATGGTTTGGTATCGTAGCATCCGTACTCGGCACGGCTGTGCTTGGAGGAGTTGCTATTTGGTACTTCCTGTTGAGAACGCCTCCAGAAGAAGCAATGTTCTACGGCGATGAAACGAGTACGGAAGAACAGCAGCCTGTGCGCACAGGCCCCGTGAAGGATTCAGGGATCGTGGTAGCATCCGAGAGTGCTCCCCCTGCTGCGGTAGATGTGGATTCTGTTGACACAACGGTTCTTGCATCTAACCAAGCGCAGCTGGCCAAACCACAACAAATACCATCGACCTCCGCACCAACCAAGCCTGCTGCCGCTGCTTCTCTAGACAACACACCTGCATCCAGACCTGCTCCGGCGCCGTCTACCGTGCCCATGAAGGAAAACCGTGGGGGAGAGAGCCGGAAACCTGAGACCGCTGCCGTTCCAAAGCGTGAGGCCCCAATTGTAAAGCCCACGCCACAGCTCCAAACAAAGACGCCACCATCAGCCAATGGCGCACTGTACACAGTTCAGGTTTTTAGCAGTCCATCACAGGACGATGCTGAAGAATGGCGGGACATGCTGCGCGAAAAAAATGTATCGGACGTTACGATCGTTGCACAGAATATCAAGGGCCAAACGTGGTACCGTGTACGATTTGGATCATTTGCTCGTCGTGACGAAGCAGAACGCACGGCAGTGACAATGGGATTTACACAACCCTGGATAGCACGGATTCGCTAGATCGAACGCATGAGCCGACAGTACAATAACGAAAAGAGCTTTTCCATCAAGTTCGTTTGGAATCCCGAAGCACTCAAGAGCTTTGCGATAGGGTGCGGCATTCTCCTCGTGATTGCGGGCATGTCTACCTGTATAGCTCCCCCGGAACCAGACAGGTTGATTGCGGTGGAACGTCCGACCGATCCAATACTTATACAATTAGGCTTGGGTGATGACCCTCGGCCATCTGGCGGAAATACTATAGCCCCCGGAGTTCAGTCCAAGGGGCAAACCTCTCCAAGACAGTTTCAGGCTGTGGATCCTGGCTCATCGGCGTCGGGTTCAACCACGGCCACGCCCCCAGAAAGTGATTGGTTCGTTCCCAAGAACAACGTGAATGGTCCCAAGTCCACGAATCCCAACGCAACAGCCGATGGAGGTGTCCATACAGGCACACCCAAAGGGCAGACCGATGGCACAGGAAGCGGCCTTTCCGGCAATGCAGCCGGGGCTGGTTATGGTATTGGTCCGGTAGAATGGGCCGGCGGCGGCAACAGGCAAGCCGTGTATACACAGGAACCAAGATACCCTCCAGGTACCATGAATGCTCGCGTGCAGCTTCAGTTTACTGTTCGTCCGGATGGCACGGTAGCAAGTGTACGAAGCCTTCGGCGGGGTGGTAACCCTGCCGTCGATAAGGCTGCTATTGATGCGTTGTACCGGTGGAGATTCAACAGGCTGACCACGGACGTCGAGATGACTGGTGTGATAACATTTAGTTTTCAGCAGGCCAACTAATGATGGATCTTCTAGCATGGTATGCATCACTTGATGGAGCCTTCAAGGCTGCTATTATCGTCGTCTGCATTATCATTGCGTTTGCTATCGTAAAGCGATTGGTGAAGTTTGCCATCGCTGTAACACTTTTGCTCATTCTGCTCGTTGTGCTACGCTATGTGGCAACAACGTTGTAACACACCAGAATTGCAGGAACTCTGAATCGTATGCCTCACACTATTGGCGTTATCGGCACGGGTTATGTTGGTCTCGTAACCGGCACGTGCTTGGCTGAAACAGGAAACTCTGTCCTTTGTATTGATGTCGATCCCGCAAAAGTTGCTTCACTGCAGCAAGGACATGTACCCATCTACGAGCCTGGGCTCGACGTGGTCCTCGCGAGAAACATCCGTGAACAACGGATACACTTTTCGTTGGACCTTGAAGAGGCCGTCACGACATGTGATTTGCTTATGCTGTGCCTACCTACACCTCCAGGAGAAGATGGGTCGGCCGATCTGACGTACGTCCTTCAAACGGCAAAGACGATCGCTGGTATACTTGTAGCCAAGAATATCATGGACCGGCGTATCGTGATCAACAAGAGCACGGTACCTGTGGGGACCACGGCACGCATTGCCGCTGTCTTCGAACAGGAAGCTCCGGGCAAACCTGTCGTTGTCGTCAGCAATCCAGAGTTCCTAAGTGAGGGCTTCGCTGTAGAAGAATTTATGAAACCTGACCGCGTCGTCGTTGGTACGTCCAATGCCGAGGCTGCCCAGGTCATGAGGGATCTTTATGAGCCGTTCGTACGGAACGGAAATCCGATCCTCGTCTTCGACGAAAAGAGTGCCGAGGTTACGAAGTATGCTGCCAATGCGTTCCTCGCCACGAAGATCTCGTTCATGAATGATCTGAGTGAATATTGCGAAGTTGTTGGGGCCGATATTGAGAGTGTACGCATCGGCATCGGGTCCGACCCTCGCATCGGGCGCCGCTTCCTGTACTCAGGTATTGGATACGGCGGATCATGCTTCCCGAAAGATGTTCGCGCCATTGTTCACTCGTCGCGTGAGGTTGGTGTACGTCTCGAAATCCTCGAGACGGTCATCGAGGTAAACGCCGCTCAGGTGCAACGGTTTATTGAGCGCATTCGCCGGCGATTCAATGGAGCCCTCCAAGGCCGACGCTTTGCTCTCTGGGGGTTGTCCTTCAAACCAGATACCGACGATGTTCGCGAAGCTCCGGCGTTTACGATTGTCAACGCCCTACTAGAAGGTGGTGCCAGCATCGTGGCTTATGATCCCGAAGCGATGGCGAATACGAAATTGCTCTATGGTGACCGGATATCTTATGCACAAACGGCATATGACACGCTTCGCGATGCCGACGCACTGGTTATTGCCACGGAGTGGTCCGAGTTTCGACAGCCCGATTGGAATCGTTTACGACAGTCACTTGCACAGCCGCTCATCTTCGATGGACGTAATCTCTTCTCGCTGGATGACGTTGCTGCGGAACAATTCGAGTACCACAGCGTGGGGCGCATGTCTATTGTGCCTGCCGACGCCTCGTAGAACGCATTCGAGCGGAGCGTCCGGTGATGGCAGCAAAGACCTTCAGCTGCCGTCTCATCTTCCACCAGCGTACAAGCTTCAACCATAGAAGACGTAACAGTCTTGCTAGGGAGAAAGGGTCCTTACCCATCGATCCTCCCAGCATATGGCGAAGCTGTATTCGCTCCATATCACTAATGGACACATCCGCACCGGCACCCGTAGGCTTGTTCAAGATCCTATCGAGCATGTCCTCGAGATCCTTTGCCGCCTTTTCCAGTCGGTGTGCTTCATCGTCATTGTACTGTAACAGCAGATACAGGTGATCATATAGCACAGCTGCTCGTTTAATGTCGTCTACCTGGCGTTCTTCTTTCAAGGACTTCAGTAATGCCTCGGCAAGGGCAACAATGTCGTCTACGGTTGCAGCATCGAAAGAGAACAACCTCTTGGGATCAATGTCATCCACATTCACATAGACGGTTGAAAGGCGTTCAATCTCCAGGCCGTAATGTTCGCCAACATGGACGCCAATGCGCTCCGTGAGAGTATCAATCTGGCGCTGAAGCATTGCTACTTGGCTTCGCAAGGACTCCTGCCGAAGGTGGCCGCTGGCTGTTGAAAGCTGAAGATCCACATCCTTTCGTTGCGCAATCAACTGCCTTAGCCGTACGGCATCAGGAGTGTTCGACTGATAGATTTGATCTTCGATGATCTTGGCATCGATCTGCATTCGCGCCGAGCCGATCTTCACGGTGTTGACCGTTATGCTCTCGCCCATGTCGGCTCGAAGCTGGTCGTAGTCGATGTGGGCAACCCCGTCAGTGATGACGAGTATCTGGGCATGCGATAGCTGACTTTCGTGCTGGATGTCCGCTACTGCCGTAGCAAGAGCCTTCTGCAACACTGTGCCATTGCCGACAGCGTTGATGTGCATGAGGTCACTGATCAGGGCGTCGAACGATGGCACATCACGCGCAGTCTTCAAGTCACCAACAGTGATGTCGAACGTCCGGAAGAATACCGTTCCCAACTCACGCTTGTTCTGCTTAAGAAAGATGTAGGCAATCGCTTTCGCAAGGTGAATGCGGAAGTGCTGCTGCATTGAGCTCGACGTGTCGAAGAGAATGTAGACTTTTTGTTTGCGATCGTCGGGAGCGAACTGGTCCGATTCCGTCTGATACCGAAAGTTCCTCGGGACCCGAGGTCGAGGCATCCATAAAGAACGTTCTGCCAAACGTTGAAGAAACACCGTCTCCGGTAGGAGAAATTGATATGGATAGATGGACCGAACCTCCGTTGCCGATCTAATGAGATCGGCTTCGTATTCTTCGGCTTCCACAACGTTCGGTATCAGAATTGTTTCTGTTGAACGGTCCCGCGGGGCGGTATCCTGAAGCTGGAAGATTGGAGCAAGGCCCCTTGCCAAGGAGTGTGTTTCCGATTCGAGAATACGGGCAATGTCATAGATCAACGTAAAATCCTCAGGCAGATGCTCCTCGACCGTGTCGAAGAAGCCGAATTGCTCCATCTGCGTAAAAAATTCAGAGGTTTCGATGATCTGACGGTTCATTGTCAAGCCAGACGATTGAGTTCGCGTTCAGCAACGATGAGTGTACTTTGTAACACACGGTCCACGGAGCCCTTGAGTTCCCGTACTTCGTCGCAGACTGGAACGAAGTCCGTGAGAAATTGCTCCAACATTTTCTTGTTCTGCTCGACGGGCTGTTCTCCGCTAAATCGTTCCTTCAGCCATTCCATGAAGCTTTTGCGAACGGGCGAATCAGCAAATCGATGAAGAGGTTCCTTCAAAAGCTGTGGTTGGATGCGTATTTCTTCCAACAATTCCGTAAAATCTAGAAGTACCTGAACTTGGTCGAACCCTCGCGATGCCGTAAGGGAATTGTAGACCGTCTGATATGCCTTCTTGAACATTGCCACCTCTTCGGGCAGTCCAACCGTGGCGAAAATGAAATACAAACGGCTTACATCTTCGTGCAGAACTTCACTTCGGCCTTTCAACAAGGCAAGTGCCCGGAGAAGGTCCAAGGACTTTGCCTGCGTTCTCGGCGAAATATAGAAGTCGGATCCTCCTTCTTTGACCTTATCATGAAGGCTTCGATTTCGCATGAATTCGAAATGTCGAATCACGACGTTCGTAAAGTACAACAATTCGCTCGTGACGTTGATTGAAAAGTCATCACTTTTTCCAGCAATAATTCGATGCATGTGCTGCAAACGAACAAATGGTATACGTTTGGGAGCGGCAATGGCATGCCCACCATGCACGAGATATCGCTGAGAAATGCGGTACTGTACGAAGGGGTCCTTGTCTGGCAAGATAACTGCCTTGAACAGGAATCGGTCCAGGAGTGCTTCGGTGACCTCGTTCACCCGCAGGTAGTTCGTTGCAGCAATAACCGTGTGGAGTTTTGACGGCACATTTTGCACCCCGCGAATGAGGCGTCGCTCGTTGAGGAGCGATAGCAGAGCACGAAGGGTGAAGTCATTGGCGTCGAATATTTCGTCGATGAATCCAAATTCCGACTCAACCAGAGAGCCCTCGGTATTGTGTGCGATACGACCACGCTTGAGATCCTCAAGGTCCAAACCACCAAAATAGGTATCAGGTTGTTGTTCCTTGGATGCTTGAACACGGAAAATGGAGGCCCCTTCAAACATGGCAAATATCTGTTCTGCCAGAAGGGACTTCCCCACACCGGTGCGACTCTGCAGAAGGAGGTGTTCTGCGGTCAAGAGTGCACAAATTGCTTGTTCAATGATCTCCTCGCGATTGATGACGCGCTGACCAATAAACCACGCGGCCTCTTTTAACTCTTTCGAGATTTCTTCGATACTGTGAATGACATCACCCTTGTGCGCCATGAAATTCTCCACTCTTCGAATGTTGTGTTTGGGAAGGGGCCTTGGACTATCGAGCTACAACAAACGGCGTTGCCACTGAACGGTCGCGATTGCGTTCAACGAGTGACCATACTCCAGGAAGAAGCTTGGATGTGTCGATAGTGCTCTCGCCATTCGTGGAAGCAACCACGGAAAGCGCAATACGATCACCAAGGATACTGACGGCTTCAAGCGTGGAACCTTCCAGCTCATGAATGTAACGGAGGCGGTCCGTGCTAGGGTTTGGCGATAGTCGAACTTTTCCTGCTACGGCATCCAAAACGTGGGTAACGGAACGATTGACCGCAGCCTCGGCATCGATCTTGCCGTAACCGTAGGTGTTGTTGTCATCCAAAGAAAATTCATCGTGCCGGGCCGTCTCGCTGAAGATGTCACGTACCTGTTGCAACGTAAGCGTTGGATTAACCTGTAACATCAGTGCGATGACGCCAGCAACATGTGGCGTTGCCATGGATGTACCCGAAATCCCGGCGTACAACGTGTCCGTGTAGGTCACACTGGGGCGAGCCGTCGATCCCCACGGTGCTACCGATTTGCTTCTGGCAGCGATGATGACTTCACCGGGGGCCGAAATCATTGGTGCAAGACGTCCGTCTCGTGTTGGGCCTTTTGACGAGAAACTGGAAGCAGCACCGATGGTGCTGCCTGTATTTTGCTCCCCCGTGATGGACGTCCAGGAGTTTTTGGTGACGTAGGAACCTACGCTGATGAGGTTCTTGGCCGTTGCCGGTTGGCCAATGGTCATATCCGTGTTACCGTAAGCCGTTGTGGTTCCAATTGCCCCACGAAGTTGTAGTGCTTCCGGCAGCGGAATTCCCATCCACATGTCTACTGAACCTTGCGAAGCACCAGTCAGAGTGATGGAATAGATCGTGCCTTCAAGGTCAATGTTGGGATTGCCTCCGTTGCTGAGCTGGAAAAAGGCGTTACCATCACCATTGGATTGAGGCGTTGTTGATGTGTTGAGCGTGAGAAATCCATATGTCGTGGTTCCATCCGTGAGTTCTTCGTTCTGGGTGAACTCTCCGATGGCAAAGCCTTTGCTGAAAACAGGTGATAGTCCGGTTTGGGACATGCCATACACTGACACGATCAACGAGTCGACGCTCGAGCCCGTGTACCAGATGTCACCAGCGGTAAGGACAAGTCCCTCAATGGGTGGGCAGAAATTCTCGAAAATTTGGCATAGGTTGACGGGAGAAAGGAGTGCTTCAATGGAAGTGCTTTCGGAAAGTGTTCCACCCGCATGAATAGGTAGATCTCCATCATTGCCCGCAGCAGCCACGATGAGCTTTCCTGGTTCAATAAGAGCATCCAAGGCTTGCTCTGAGAGCGTGGAACCATCGTGTGGCCCAAGGATTCCTCCCAAACTCAAGTTGATAACGCAGGGTTTTCCTAGCTGGCCAGCACGATTCATGATGTACTGACATCCCGCAACAATGTCCAAATCCGAGAAACCACTTTGTTCAGAGTCGACTCGATATCCTTTTACGATGATCAAGTCAGCATCGGGGGCAATACCGAGCATCGATTGGTCGCCGCGTCCGTTACCTGCGGCTGTACCAGCTACGTGGGTGCCATGTCCGTCGGCATCGATGGCCACCACGAGGTTGGGCTCCGTGTCGATCATTGATTTTGTGTACTCCCGGCCCCATTGAAACCCTTCGGGAGACGCCTCCAGGTTGGTATTGTCCGACATATCCCAGAGATACTGGATGCGAGTTCCGTTGGGAGTGGAAAAATCAGGATGGGTGGGATCGATACCGGTATCAAAGACGCCAACAATGACACCAGAACCCGTCACTGGTCCACGACTATTGCTACCAGCATGCACACGGTCGGCCCGTATCTCCGTTCGGGAAGCGTCCATGGATTGTTGTACCAATCGAGCTGTCTCAACAGCCACCACGGCAGGGTCATTCAGTAAAGCACGTACCGAATGTGCCGGAACGCGCAGGCCGAAGACGTCACCTACCTGTGCTCGAACCGTTGCACCGTAGGCCGAGGGTGTGAACGAGGCCCCCTTCCGATGACGGATGAAAAGATCGACATGCACGGAGCCGTCAACAGTGACCAGAGGATAGCCGTGGTTACGAGCGCGTTGGATTGCGTCAGCCTTTCCAGCTGGAAGTGATGTTGCCAGCCGAAGAATGTGCATCGAGGATGCTGGTATGGACGGCTGTGCCCCTAGGAACGAAGTACCAAGGCAAAGTACTGTTGTGCCGATGGTAAGCAAACGACGAATCATGGAACCTCTCCACAGTGAAAATAGGAATGTCAGTTAGTCAAGTGGTTGCGCACCGCGGTCAAGCTCGAGGCGTTGAACACCAGGTAACGCTGCGATACAGGGCACGGCCTTCGTGCCCGTGGTAATGCCGACAATCGTAGGACCAAGGCGCACGACGGTGGCCCCACATGCAATAATGGAGGCGTCAAAGGTTGTGGACTCTTCTCGGACACCAGCCAGAAGGCGTACGGTGGAGTCCATTTCGGCAGATGCATACCTGTCGACGACCGCTTGAAGGTGTAGATCGCACTTGGCGCGTGCCTCGGAGCTAAACCGTGAGGTCGTACAGCCCAAGGCTGCCAGCGCAACGAGTGCGGATACGTGCTTGATCATTGTGGACACTCCATGGTATACTGATGCCAAGCGGAAGTTACGAAGTCCATAGTTTGCCAGCATGGACGGACATCATCAACACGAAGAAACTGGGACGGCACTGGCCCGCAAAATCGCGGGGCTGCCTGCGTCGCCCGGTGTCTATCTCCACAAGAATGCCGACGGCATGATTATCTACGTGGGCAAGGCAAAAAACCTCCGCACTCGCGTGCGCAGCTATTTGCAGCATAACCGGCCCGTAGACGCCAAAACAAAAGCACTGATGGCGCGCATCGCAGATGTTGACGTCATCGTTACCGACACCGAAGCAGAGGCGTTGCTCCTGGAGAATACCCTTATCAAGGAGCATCGGCCGAAGTATAATATCCTTCTGAAAGACGATAAGTCCTATCCATACATTCGTATCACGAAAGAAGAGTATCCACAGATCTTTAAAACGAGGAGGGTTGTCCGCGATGGCAGTCGGTATTTCGGACCCTATACAGATGGCACATATCTCTTCTACCTCATGAAAACACTTCGAACGATCTTTCCATTGCGTTCCTGCGATCTGCCGCTGAATGATACATCCATTGCCGCAGGGAAGTGGAAGGTCTGCCTGGACTACCATATCAAGAAGTGTGAAGGCCCGTGCGAGGGCCATGTTTCCCGCGAACGATACAACGATTATATCCGGCAGGCCCAGCAGATACTCTCTGGCAAAACACGTGAACTGGAGCGCCAGCTGGAGCAGCGCATGGAAGAGCTTTCCGAATCTCTACGATTTGAAGATGCTATTCTTGTGAGGCAAAGACTAGACAAACTCCGCGAATACACGTCCAAGCAAAAGGTGATGGCGGATGATGACCAGGATCGAGACGTTTTTGCTGTGGCGCGCATAGGAACGGCAGCATGTACGGTCGTGCTGACGATACGCGATGGAAAACTTGTTGGAAAACGACATTTCTTCGTTTCTGCCGGCGATGAAAATGCGAATGGTCGCTTGGACGAAGAGCTTGTTCGGGCAACGCTGGAGCGATGGTACGTAGATGCCGAGATGATTCCCGACGAAATTCTGTTGCCGTGTGAAATCGAGGACAGCGAAATGTTCCAAGACTTCGTTCGGCATAAACGTGGTCGGGCTGTCGACCTCCTTGTTCCCAAGATTGGTGACAAACGCAAACTCGTAACCATGGCAGAAACGAATGCCGAGTTCCTCCTTCGAGAGCATATCCTGCAGCAAGCACAGAAGGATCAATCGATGCCCCGAGCGGTACTGGATCTCCAGCGAGACCTCCGCATGTCTGCGATGCCGCATCGCATAGAATGCTTTGACAATTCTCATATGCATGGCACGGACTACGTCTCGTCCATGGTTGTCTTCATTGATGGTAAGCCCAAGAAGTCAGAGTACCGTCATTATGCATTACGCACCGTTCAAGGAAACGATGACTTTGAAGCGATGAAAGAAGTGATGCTTCGTCGGTTTGGAAATCGTTCTGAAGGCGATCCGTTGCCAGATCTTCTCGTTATCGATGGAGGCAAGGGCCAGGTATCCCATGCCATGGAAGTGTTGACGTCCCTGGGGTTGGAACAGCGTTTCACCGTGATTGGACTAGCCAAACGGTTGGAAGAAGTTATCCTGCCGGGCTCTTCGGAAACCATGTACCTACCGAAAACGTCTGCATCTCTACGACTCTTGCAGCAAGCTCGAGACGAAGCGCATCGCTTCGCTGTGACGTTCCACCGAAAACTCCGATCAAAACGGACCCTTCAAACAGAGCTGACAGACATCACTGGCGTGGGAGAACAGCGTGCAAAAAAACTGCTCATCGCCTTCGGCTCCGTAGATGGCGTACGAAGCGCTTCGATGGAACATCTCGCAGAGGTGATTGGCGACAAAGCGGCTCGTGTAGTTCACAGGCACTATCACGAGCAGAAGGGAATCGGTAATGATTCCTGAACGACTGAGAACAATGTATGAACGGATGGATACGTTGTCCCGCCAGCCATGGAGCTCTTACGACGTTCCAGGACGTTGGGTTGGTGGCTCGCCAGCGGAGTCCGTTCGATTTGCCAGTGCGCCCGCATATTTCAAGCATCAGCTGGAGCGTCTTGCAACACTCTGTACCGCCCATCCAGGAATTCGGCCTGCCCAGGAGCATATGGTCGCGTATTCTTGCCTCGTGCGCCACGTAACGGCATGGAATCATGGAGAAGCAACATCTGCGGACGGTTGGCGTTGCGAAGGAACGATTGCAAAACTTATCGCTCTTTTGCCGTATCTCGTGAACCTTGGTGTTGGCACGGTGGCCTTGTTGCCAATAATGGATAGGGGAGTACTCGGCAAAAAAGGAACGCATGGTTCGCCCTATGCTGTGCGGCATCCCATGAGGCTGGATCCAACACTGGCCGAACCAGCCTTGGGCCTGGGAGTAGATGCGGAATTTCGAACCTTCGTTGATACATGTCATGCCCTTGGGATCCGTGTGCTCGTCGAAGTGGTCCTGCGCACTGCCTCCATCGATTCGGACCTTGTAGCCCATCATCCCGAGTGGTTCTATTGGGTCGATGAAGATGCCATCGCG
>JALOMA010000234.1:3845-8132 GCA_025455735.1 Candidatus Kapaibacterium sp. | reverse complement strand
AGCGAGATGTGCAACGTGGTAGCGATGGTTGCCGTTGTCAGCTTCATTCCGATCAACGTTAGAATTCTCGCTTCACTTCTGGAAAGCGCAGGATATCGTGATAGGCAGGCCAGAACTGCGTTCTCGATGTCCAAGTCGTTGCTATTGCGTTCAGCCTCTCGCGGCTTGGCTACCGAGAGGTTTCTCTTCACGATATCTTCGATGTCATCCAGTATTTGCATGCCTGACGGCTTTACGAATGACCGCAGACTGTGCATGTTTCTCAAGATTTCATCAAAGAGAATATTCTTCCTCCGCAATTCAGAATTGATCCGCTTCACCTCGGCACTTCGGCTAGCCACGTCCAACTCTGCTCAGCGATTGTTCCTCTTCCAACCGTCGCTTCCACTTGAACCTATCGATTTGCACTTTTATCTCGACATTGGCCACGATCTCACGTATTGATTGTAGCTCCTGGAGACTTTTGGCACACCCTTCCCAATCGCCAGTAGCTTCCAGCACCTGGGCTTGTAACGAATAGAATCGCTCTCCCAAGAAGGGATTGGCTCTGATCTGATGTTCATCGTTTGCCAATTCAACATAGCGACGTGCCTTTTCAGGATTGTTCCATGGCTTCCCTTTCATGAGAGCGAACGCTGCCATTTCAAGAAACACCTCAACAGCCATGATATCGTAGGGCGTGTTTTCAATGTATTGACGTATTTCCTCCGATATCAAAAAAGCTTTGTCGTCCATGTCGAGCTTAATGTACGACTTCATGCTCAGCGTCAAGCACCAGATCTGATGCTCGCGCATGTTCATCTGCGAAAACATCTCGCCTGCAGTCTGCAATTGTTCGGCGGCATCATGGTGACGGCTTACATCCTGATGAATTTCTGCCAAGTTCGTTCGTTGTATTGCTTCCGATGCCTTCACTCCGCATTGCACAAACGCTTCTATACTGGCATATCCGTGCTGTAGAGCTGCCTCATAGTCTCGCAAGCGCCTGTATGCGAGGGACGTATTCCCCTCCAGTCTGGCTACATTGATGAGGAGATTAAGCGTCCTAGCGAGTACCGTCGACTTCTTGAAACTCTCCAGCGCTTCTGCGTACTCTGCCACGCCAATGAGGACCAATCCTCGATTCATTTCATGTATCAGCATCCAGTATTGACTTCCGCTTCGTTCTGCTGATATGCAAGCGGCCGCGTGGCACGCAAGCGCTTCCTGAATTTTACCTTACTGGAAATAGACTGTCCCCAGGCATCCTGTGGCCTTGGAAACACCTTCTTCGTTCTCCATCGTCCTGTAGATCGCCACCGCTCTCTCATACCAGAGTTCGGCATTGGCATATTCGAACAATCGAAAATGTACATGCCCAATGGCCAGGCGACAGTCGGCCAATAAAAGCCCGAAGTTTATTCGCTCACATCTGTCATGGACTTCGTTGAGGATTCTAAAGGCCTGCTCGCAGTTACCGCACATTGTCTGTGCCACCCCAAGGAAGTAGAGTGCTCGAATAAATTCCTCTCCTTCATCCCTTTCCAGAAGGAGGCTACATGCTGTTTGTGCTGCAAGCAAGGCACCGTGTGCAACTCCCTTTCTCACCAACACACCAGCGTGTATCCTGTGTGCCGTTGCCAACGCCAAAGAAGTCTCGAGTGTTCTGATACCGCTTTGTTCAAGGATAACGACCGCCGCGCAGGCCAATTTTTCTGCGTGATCCAGTTTATCTCGTTCAAAACCCTCTTCTGCGCCTTTCAAATACTCCTTGACCTTTTTCATCCTCATGGCTACCACCGTTGATATCACGTGTACGCACATTGCAACAAACCGATGGACGTTGGAAGACTTCCCTCTTCCAATCATCTCGTATTTGCGCCTGACTTCATGATGGCTCCAGCACGGGACTATGCTACTGCGCCCCTCAACTTACGCAGGATGGCCACCTCATGCGTTAACGCTCAAAAACATAGCACGAACGTGTAGGGATGAGGAGCTGTGTGCCACTCACTCCAGCCGCCAGGCAATACCCGATAGGATGTTCAAGCCGCCGTAGATGGACTGCGGAGCAGCAAACGCTGTGGAAAGACCAATCGAAACATCAACGGAACCCAACGAGGTAATTGCACTGACGTCCCACGCCGTGTACGCCACGCCATTTCCCATCCCCCATGCTGAGAACGAAGTGGGGTCAACGGATCCAACATTCTGCTGTGTGTATATGGCAGCCGTCAGCCACATCGTTGGTAGCACCTGATAGCCTGCTTTCAGGCTAGCGCGAACTTGGTGTGTGAACTCACCATTGTTGAAGGCTGACGCATGATTACCAACGGCTACACCACGCAGGCCTACCATAACGTCGGCACTGGCAAATGCCTTGATTGGCCAGAATGATCGGCTGATGCCTCCTCCCAACCATAAGGTAGCTTCGCCATCACCCAGCGGCATAGGTATCCGAAGACCATCCCGGACGGCCACAGCAGATGCATCGCCTGTTGGCACATCCAGCATCATTCCTATACTGATGGGCCATGCACTGTCGGCAAGCGCATACCGCACACCCACACTAACATCGCCAATACCCGACGGAGCCTCTGCTCCCTTCCATGACTGTATCCTCGCAAACGTTGCGTCAACTATTGCCATTATTCCCCGTGTAATTCCAACCTCTCCGTATGCCGAAACGGTCACAAGACGATATTCATCAATCATGCTCTTTGTTGCGGCAGCGTCATAGATGGACGTGGTGGACAACTGGGAAAGACCAATTTTCGCATAAGCCGTCCCCGGCGCCCGTACAAAGCCTCCCTGTTGTGCTGAAAGGGAGATCGCACTGCTGCACATCAGAAGAAACACATAACACCAAGTATTCATGAAAGGGGCCCCGCCGCAAGAGTGTTTTCAATATTGCTTGCAATCGCTGGTTTGGAGGATCGCAAGCTTACAAGGAGATTATTCAGGTCATCGGCCGTATCGATATCCCGTAGTGGCTCCAACAGATGCACCGTCGCATGTTCCTTCATGCACGCCTGTAGCGTCTGTTGAAGGACTTCATCCGTGCTCCAAGAGATATCCTGGAAAAGATGGTCGAGCGGTCTGGACGTACCGATGAGATAATATCCACCGTCATATGCCGGGCCAATAACGACGTCGACGGTTTGTAAGGCGTGCTGAGCTTTAAGAATGATTTCTGCATTGACTTCAGGTGCATCCGTTCCGATGATGATAACGTTCCGATATCCAGACTGCCGAACATCGGCAACGGCGCGATGAAGCTTATTGCCAAGGTCACCTTCTTGCTGAATAATGTACGTCCAATGCCGCCCCAACCAATCTGGCACCGTATGCAGAGCCGCAGGCCGATCAAGGGCACAAATGATTCTTGCTGGCAAGCCATGCAGAGAGTCCAAAACTGTTTCGACAAGGACACGGTATAGGCGTGCTGCCGCATCATTGCCAACGGAGGCGGCAAGACGCGTTTTGACGTATCCTGGGCGTGGTTCCTTGATAAAGACCACAACGGCGGTAGACTCGACGGAGCTCATTGTCTCGTCCAATATCGCAGTGGCACCCAGAACAGTCCATAAGCCTCGCCAGCGTCGTTGTCAACGTGTTTATGATGGGCCATGTGGGCTCGGTACACGGCACGCAGATACGGATGCGTGGGAGCAGGTGGCCGTGCAAATCGGCGATGTATCACTACGTCATGCATGATGAAGTAGGCCGTGCCATACATGGCAATGCCAGCTCCTATCCATACTGTAAAGCCATCGGGAAGACCGATGACGATGAGACCTACTGCACAGAGGGTAAAGAAGGCCACAAAGACGTCGTTCAGTTCGAAAGGCCCTCGCCCTGTGCGCACGTGATGGGTACGATGGATCCGCCAGAGCAAGCCATGCATGATCCAACGATGGAACAGAGCTGTGAAACACTCCATGCCACAAAATGAGGCGCACAGAACGAGGGCTTCGATCATAACGATTATTCGACAAGTTGGCCACCACAGGAGCTTCCGCTTCCCGCCGTGCAGCCGTAACAATGTTGGTTCAACACAATGTGGCGTTGCTCGAGGAGTTCGGAACGAAAATCCGATATCGTACGGGCTTCAGATCGGACGGGGAGGTCCAGCATTTGATTGAAGTCACAATCGTACAGCATACCATCCCAGCCAACGGAAATTGTATTCCTACACATGACACTTGCAGCGGCTGCCGGATTGAATGCGCCAACGAGCTTCTCCATGTACGATGCATAATTGCCACTCTCCAGGAGAAACTCGAGAAAACGCGATATGGGCATGTT
>JALOMA010000234.1:0-3833 GCA_025455735.1 Candidatus Kapaibacterium sp. | reverse complement strand
ATGCAAGCTATTGAATACAATTCCATGGCGGCGGAGCAACTCCCGCTTGAAGTCGGCTTCAAGTGACTTCTGGGGCCCTGGAAGCAGTGCTCCAACGGGATTGTAGACAAGGTCGACGAGCAGTCCGGAGTCCGGCTGGCCATAGCCTACGGCATTCAGCATTTGCAGGGCCTTGATGGAGTCCTCGTAAACACCATCGCCACGTTGACGGTCCGTGTTGCGTGCGTCATAAAATGGGAGCGAGGACACCACGTGTACGCCGTGGCGCTTGAAGAAATCCGGCAAGTCATGATACTTCGGATTGGCCAGAATAATGGTGAGGTTGCATCGCACCATTATTTGCGCACCGCATGCTGCCAGCTCCTCGACAAACCACCGAAAATCAGGATTCATTTCTGGAGCACCACCCGTGATATCCACTGTTTGCACCTTTGTGCGGCGCACGACATCCAGAACTTCCGTCATGGTCTGACGCGTCATGATTTCCTTGCGGTCTGGCCCTGCATCAACGTGACAATGCTTGCACGTTTGATTGCACATTTTGCCTACGTTCACCTGCAGTATCTGCAGGGAAGTCGGACGCAATGGCATGAGGCCATGCTTCAACAGCATTTCGCCAAACCGCGGCAGCGCATTCGCATTCTCTTCTTGCCTATTTAATACGACAAGTTGCTCGGCAGCTGAAGCCAGAGGGCTCCCCCGCTTTCGTAAGGACGTTGTTGCTTGTGCCATGGACTACATCAACACTTCTTTGGCTTTATTCATCATCATCACGGAATGCACGAGAGATGCACCACTGCGAATGGCCGCCGTTACGTGGACCGCTTCCATCATGGCCTGCTCCGTTGCTCCTTTTTGCAATGCGTCCGTTGTATAGGCATCAATGCAATACGGACATTGCACGGCGTGGGCAACAGCCAGGGCGATGAGTGATTTTTCGCGCTCCGTTAGCGCACCGTCGGCGAAAACGTCGCCGTAGTAAGCGAAGAATTTATCGGCAAGGTTCTTTTCCCATTCGCCGATGGAGCCAAACTTGGCAAGGTCTGCTGGATTATAATAACTGGACATTGGTTCTCGTAAGGATGAAGTTCATAAAATAATTGGGTCATGGGAGGCCCCACCACGGAGATGCTACGCAAATGGACGGATACCTGGTGGAGCGCGTCCGCTAACCTGTGACGTAGCTGCGTCACGAACACTGTCCGAGACGTAGCGACGGAGTGTGATGCACCCGCATAGAGCTCGGGCTGCGGTGGCACGGACAACATCGTCGGGGTGCCGATGCTGCAAGGCATGCATGGTATCAAAGTCTGGTTCGGCATGAACCGTTGTATGGGGAACCATGTGCAGGTCTAATGCCCCATTGTTCCAGCCTTCCGCCGCCAGCACCTGCAGAACTTCCTGGCTGGAGGATGCTGCCAGGAGGTAGAAGCCGCCATCAAGCGAAGGACCGATCACAATGCCATGTGCGCTTAGTGCCTCCTGGAGGGCCTCATTGGTTAGCGTCGTGTCGCCGCCAACCAAACACAAACGTTCGTATCCCCTGTTGAAGCCATCCACAAAGGCATTGATGAGGCGATCTCGAAGCGTAGCCCCCCGTTGAAGCGCTACGGTGTGGATGCCCAGGCAAGCCGCCATTCTGGCATCGGGCATCACATCGGAGTACCATAGAATGTCTACTCCAGCAGCACTGGCCACGTTCAGCACACTACGCGCCATGGCCTCCACGGCACGGGAAGCATCAGGTGAACAGCCGCGGCCGAACTTGACCTGTGCCTCCGTGTCCCAACGCCGGCAGAAAAAGATGATGGCAGTGCGCGTCATGCAGGTGACAATGTAGTCCGTCGCAAATCGGTGTGAGAACACAAGTTACTGTTCGCAGCCGGACGAAATGTCGGCAAGACGACAACCCAGCGACTACGCACCGTGACGGTGACGATCGGAGAGACCAACAAACACGCGTTCGCCCGTCGATGGGGGGTGGATGCGGCCTTTGCCACTGATCATGGCATACACCACAATGGCGGAAGCAAGTGCTGCCAACGCAATGATGGTTATCCCTTGCCGCCGGCCGGAGCGTACACGAACGTAGTTGACACCGACCATCGTGGCCAGGCCCAGGTTACCCATGACCAGCGCCGGTGCTATGGCAAAGCGCTCTGCAAGAGCAAGTCCGTCATGGAGGCCAAGCCCCTTGCCAGCAACGGCATCGGGGAAGAACGCCAATGCTAGCGCATGCAAGCTCATGAACACTGCTGCGAACAATGCACCGAAGCTGATTGCACTGGCTGGACGATCGGAGATGTACAGGGCCACACGTTGGCGGATGCCCAAGGCCGCAAACACTACGGCGGCGGACCACAGGACGGCAGCCAGGCCTAACATGCGCCACACTCGCCGTGATCGTGTAAATCGTGTGACTCCACCTGGACGGTGGTGTGCTGGATACCAAAGGAAGTTCGCATAACGGCTTGAACGGTTGCAATCATGTCATCGGATTGTCGCGACGTGACCACGTGAACCGATGCAGTGTAGTCATCGTTCCCCAGCTGCCAGATGTGGACGTCATGAACATTTGCAACGTCATCAAGAGACATCAAGGCGGCGCGGACGGCATCAGGTTTGATATGATCTGGAGCGCTTTCCATCAGGATGGTACCCGTCTGCCGAATAACGGTAACTGCTCCGCGGATTATGACGGCAGCAATCAACAGTGAAATCACGGGGTCCAGCCAGTCCGCATCCACAAGATTCATGATGACGGCACCAACAATGACGCCTCCGCTGGACATAAGGTCGGTTAGGACGTGCAGGTATGCCGATCGCGTGGTGATATGGCTACTTCGATGGAGGAGGATGGCACTGATGGCATTGGCAACAAAACCTACCACGGCCACCCACAGCATGATGCCGGCGTGGACATGATGCGGTTCCCAAAAGCGTTTGATGGCTTCAATGATGATATAGATGCACATCCCCAACAGAAGAAAGCCATTGGTCATGGCAGCAAGAATCTCGATACGCCGCAGCCCGAACGTAAATCGCGCATCATGACGGTTCCGTGCCTTGGCAGCCACCCTCAAGCCAATAAATGCAATCAACAGGGAGGCAAGATCTACCAGCACGTGGCCAGCATCCGAGAGAAGCGCCAGGCTACCGGAGACAAAACCGCCAACAACCTGAGCGACGAAGACCGTGCCCGTGAGAATCAGCGCCAGGCGCAAGGGCCGAATGTCAGCGTGCTCATCGATATGGCCGTGACCATGTCCGGCGTGGTGATGGTGTGCCATTGTTACAGCCCTCCACGCAAGGCAGGCCACATGTGCGACTGTGCCAGCAGGATATACAACAGCAGGATTGGTGCTACGAACATCATACTATCGAACCGGTCCAAAAAGCCCCCATGACCTGGTATCAACTGCGAGGAGTCTTTCAGTTCGGCATCGCGTTTCAGAAGGCTCTCTGCCAGATCGCCAATTGGTCCCACAACGCCTATCAGCACTCCGGCGCCAAGGGCGTGGGGCAAGGGGAAGTCCGGTACAAGCCAGGCACACAACGCCCACACGGCTGCAACGGAACCAACGAAACCGCCAACGGCGCCTTCCCATGACTTCTTTGGCGACACTCTTGGGAAGAGTTTGTGCCTGCCAAAGGCCAAGCCGGAGAAGTAGGCAACGGAGTCGCATACCCAGACGCCACCGAAGGCCACAAGGACGAGTGTTGCACCCTGGGGAAGAACATTGGCTTGATTGCCAAGAAGTGTTTCGGGGATGGATCGCAAAAGCATCAAGGCCGAAAGGCTTACGGTGACGTACAGGATACCGATGATCGTC
>JALOMA010000233.1 GCA_025455735.1 Candidatus Kapaibacterium sp. | reverse complement strand
TCGGAAAGAGCTTTCGCAATGAGATCAACACGAAGAACTTCCTGATCAGAACGCGCGAGTTCGAGCAGATGGAGATGCAGTTTTTCGTGCCACCTGGAACGGAGACCGAGTGGTTTGAATACTGGCGCGCACAACGATGGGAATGGTTTGCTTCGCTTGGTATCAAGACGGACAGGTTACGCCGCAAACCTCATGACAAACTAGCGCACTACGCTGCCGCTGCGGAGGACATAGAATACAACTTCCCCTTTGGCTGGGGTGAAGTAGAAGGCATTCATTCCCGAACGGACTTCGATCTCAACAGACATCAAGAGTTCTCGGGAAAGAAGCTCGAGTTTGTGGACACGGCAACGCGTGAACGATATGTACCGTACGTCATCGAAACGGCTGTCGGTGCAACGAGAACCTTTATGGCAGTCCTCTGCGATGCCTATCATGAAGAGACACTTGCTGGCGACGACGGCTCCACCGACACACGCACGGTACTGCGTCTCAAGAACTCCATTGCACCAATCACTGCCGCAGTATTACCATTGGTCAACAAGGATGGCATGCCAGAAGCAGCAACGGACATTCGGGCAGTCTTGCAGAAGCACTTCCGTGTGGACTACGACACGAGTGGTGCAATTGGCAGGAGGTATCGCCGTCAGGATGAGATAGGAACGCCATACTGCATCACCATTGATGGCGAGACAATTAGCGACAATACGGTGACCGTCCGCCACCGCGACACAATGCAGCAGGATCGTGTGAACGTATCGGACCTTGTCCGCGTTATCTCTTCTGACCTGCAGTCGGCATAATGTTTGCTTCGGAGTTCAGGACGTCTCATCGGCAGTAACAGTTCGGCGCTGCCATTAGTCAAGCATCACCATGAACAGGCGAATCATCTTCGGTGCCAGCATACTCGTATTGGGAGTAACGCTTGGATTCCTTCCAGTAAGCGACGGCTCTGTCTATGCGCGCATTGCGCGTTCACTGGAGACGTTCGGCGAAGTGTTTCGCCAGGTGAGCATGAACTACGTCGACGATGTCGACCCAGAAGTTGTCATCGAAGCTGGGATCAACGGAATGCTGTCTACGTTGGATCCGTACACGACCTACGTTCGTCAGGACGAAATGGAAGACATTGACATGCTTTCCACCGGCGTCTACACTGGCTTTGGAATTTCGGTTGCTCTTCGAGACAGCCTTCTTACGATTACCAATATTCGTATGAATCAGCCTGCTGCGCAGGCTGGATTGCGTATCGGCGACCGGCTGGTTTCCATAGACGGCGTCGTTGTTGATACGATGTCACCGAAATCCCTTCGTGCATATACCCGAGGCCCGGTTGGCAGTACTGCCGTCCTCCGTTTCGTGCGCGAGGGGCGGCCAGACACAATGATGCGTATCGTGCGTCGTGCTGCAGTTGATGTTGAGGACGTCTCGTATTCCGAACTTCTCCCTGGTGGCATCGGCTACATCAAGCTATCACGGTTCAGCAGGCGGGCGGCTGAGGAAGTACGCGAGGCCTTGACGGAACTTCGCGGCACTGGACAACTTCGTGGCTTGGTCCTTGACGTTCGCGACAATCCTGGCGGCTTATTGGAGTCTGCCGTTGGAATCGTCCGGCTCTTTGTCCCCAAGGGAAGTAAAATCGTCGCAACGATGGGTCGTGACGAATCGGAGTCGCGCACGTACACGTCCGAAACGGAACCACTAGAACCCGACGTACCACTGTCTGTGCTCATCAACGAGCGTAGCGCCAGCGCGAGCGAAATTGTGGCTGGAGCAATTCAGGATTTGGACCGTGGGGTCATCATCGGGAGACGTTCCTTCGGGAAAGGCTTGGTGCAAACCGTGGTACCATTGCCACAAGAGGCACAGCTCAAAATGACGACGAGCCGCTACTACACGCCGTCTGGACGTTCCATTCAGAGGGTAGATTACACAGCGAAGCGTTCCCCCTCTCCACGGCGAAGTGACACCGTCATATTCGCTACGCGCAATGGTCGCCCCGTACGTGAGGTATCGGGCATTGCTCCTGACACGACCGTATCGGACAGCATCTTGCCCAGCATGGTGCAGCATCTCGTTGATGCCAACATTCTCTTTAGGTTCGCCACGACGGTGACTTCCCAACTGGACCGGCTTCCGCCTGGATACAGCACGGACAAGGCTCTCGTTGAATCGTTCTTTGCATTCGCGGAGAGGCAACCATCGGCGCGTCGTTCGCCAGTCCTTCATGAACTGGAGCTGTCGCGCCGACGTGCCGAATCCGAAGGTTGGCCGCCATCCGTTCTGCGAAGTATCGAACAAGCCGAACGATCCGCAGAACGAGAGTTTGCCCGGACCCTCCGTGTCCACACGGATCTTCTCCGTGAGATGCTCGATCAGGAAATCCGCGGCCGATTTGCTGACGACAAGCAGCGCTATGCTATGTCACTTCGCATGGATCCATGCTTGCGTGCAGCCGTGAAAGTGTTGACCTCGCGCCGTTACGCTGGATTTCTGGATGCACCAACAACGGGTGATCAGTAACGCTTTCGTATTTTTGCCACCCAACGTATTGCCATATGCACTACGAGGGCAGACGTATACGTCTGTCACCAGCTCCTTTGTCCTTATCCCGGATTCTGATCGCCCATGCGTATAACCAAACAGTACACGAACCGTGAAAGCCAATCACTCGACAAGTATCTCCAGGAGATCGGTCGTGTCGAGCTTTTGACTGGTGACGATGAAATCGTCCTTGCTCAAACGATTAAACGCGGTGGGTATGACGGCAACGTTGCCTTGGAGCGTCTTGTAAAGGCGAACCTGCGGTTTGTTGTGTCCGTTGCCAAGCAATATCAGAATCAAGGTCTCAGTTTGGGAGACCTCATCAACGAGGGCAATCTCGGTCTGATCAAAGCTGCAAAGCGTTTTGATGAGACACGTGGTTTCAAGTTCATCTCGTATGCGGTATGGTGGATTCGTCAGTCGATCCTCCAAGCCTTGGCGGAACAGTCACGTATTGTACGGCTTCCGTTGAACCGTGTTGGAGCCTTGAACAAGATTGGCAAGAAGTTCAGTGAATTGGAACAGCAGTATGAGCGAGAACCAACGGCAGCAGAGTTGGCGGAGCAGCTGGATATGTCCATCGCTGAAATCTCAGAAACGATCAAGATTTCTGGTCGGCACTTGTCCGTGGACGCACCATTCGTGCAAGGAGAAGACAACCGATTACTGGACATTCTTCCAAACGACCAACAACCGCCACCAGATTCCGAATTGATGCGGGAGTCCTTGCGTGTGGAGGTCCAGCAGGTGCTCGGCACGCTATCGGATCGCGAGGCAGAAGTCATCCGCCTCTATTTTGGCTTGGATGATCAGCAAGCACTTACCCTCGAGGAAATCGGCGAGAAGTTCAATCTCACCCGTGAACGTGTTCGCCAGATCAAGGAAAAGGCAATTCGTCGCCTTCGCCACGCATCACGGTCGAAAGCGTTACGAAGCTATCTCGGGTAATTGTGCTCTATGGCACATGAGTTTACGGAATACCTCGGCGTCGTAGGTGCTGCTCACGGCATCGACGGCGCCTTTTCTTTGGTAGACGGCGCTGGAACACCTGTCGATCTTACACCTGGAACAATTGTAGGTGTTGGCTACAGTAGGGACTTCCTCAGACCGTTTACGGTTGAGAGCATGTCTGGCCTTCATCCTCACCTACGACTCCATCTACGAGAGATACCCTCGCGCGATGCGGTTGAGTCCATCGCCGACATGGCTGTATATGCTCCCGCGTCAGCACTGCGGTCCTCCGCCCGGGAGCGGTATCGAATCGGCGACTTGGAGGGTTGTACCGTACGTACAGAAGACGGCGCAGACATAGGAGTAGTCACGGATGTCTGGTTGCTACCAGCCAATGATGTATGGGTCGTGACAACGGCGACTGGGATCGAAATCCCCCTACCA
>JALOMA010000232.1 GCA_025455735.1 Candidatus Kapaibacterium sp. | reverse complement strand
GCGGCAAGTATCGGTGCGCAGAATTATCTGGAGTTGGCTAACGAGATCATGACACGCAACGGACTCATACCTGCTGGTGACGAAGCCCAGACGGCGGGAGCACCATCATGAAAGGTGGTCTAGGAAAGGGGATCGGAGCACTCATCCCCAAAGATTTGATGAAGGCGGAACAGTCGTCGCAACAGACGATTATTGATGAAACCACAGGTGCAAGCTCGGGCATCAACCATGTCGACATCGAGAAGATAACCCCCAACCCCTTTCAACCCCGACGCGATTTTGATCAAGGGGCCTTGGAAGAACTTGCGGCATCGATTCGTGTCCATGGTGTAGTAACACCGATCACGGTCCGAAAACTCTTCGATGGCTACGAACTGGTAAGTGGCGAGCGGCGTCTGCGGGCATCGAAGTTGGCTGGGTTAACGCAGATTCCAGCGTATGTCATTACCGTGTCAGGCGACGCACAGATGCTCGAGATTGCCATCATCGAGAATGTACAACGTCAGGACTTGAACCCACTGGAAGTTGCCCAGGGATATCAACGGCTCATCGATGAATGCAAGCTTCGGCAAGAAGATGTTGCTGTGAAGGTTGGCAAGGACCGATCGACGGTCACAAATCACTTGCGCCTGTTGAAACTACCTGCCGAAGCGCAGTTGTCACTTAGACATCGATCCATTACGATGGGCCATGCCCGAGCCCTGCTGGCATTGTCGGATGAATCTGCACAATTGGCTGTACTGAACGAGATTCGAGACCGCGATCTCAGTGTACGAAAGACCGAGGCGTTGGTCAAGGATCTTGAGTTGGGTCGCAAGGAAGTAGGTAGAAAGGGCGAGATAGTAACTGTTGCCGGAGGAGACAACGCTGGCAAACTCGCAGCGATACCGGCAGAACTTGCTTCAACACTTGGAGAATTGGAGAATACCTTGCGGCATCTCTTTGCGACGCAAGTGAAGGTCAAGTTACGCGGTGCCAACGAAGGCGCCATTGAAATCGAGTTTTACACGTTGGACGAGCTGGAGCGTCTGCTCGAGCTCATGTCTACCCTAGAGCAGGCGGAACGTGCTCACGGATAACTGCATTTCCCATGGTTTCGACATTCGCGTACGGTATTCCGACACGGATCAAATGGGTGTTGTGTATTATGGCAACTATCCTCGGTTCTTCGAGATAGGCAGAACGGAGTTCCTGCGGTCCATCGGCCTACCCTATGCTACGCTGGAGGCAGACGGATTTCAGCTGCCTGTTCTCGAACTCCATGCACGATATCACAAGCCTGCACGTTATGACGATCTGATAACGGTGGAGGCAACACTGGATACGGAAGCTCTCGGCGCGACATTTGAGATAGAGTATGTAATTCGACGGAGCGCTGACGTACTGGTCACAGGAAGCACGAAACATGCTTTTGTTCGGGCTGGAGACTTTCAGCCTGTTCGCCCCCCACACCAATTCCGCCAGGCATTGGAAACAGCTGCATTGCACAAACGCCAGGAACGTTCATGATATCGGTTCGTTGGAGCCTCGGGATTGTTGTCGTTTTCACGATAAGCTCTATGAGTGCCATTGCACAGCAGGCTTCGGTTTTTTCGTTTCTTCGCTACTCTCTTTCGGCGCGCCATGCAGGCCTGGCTGGTGCAACAGTGGCAATGCCAAACGATGCTTCTTCGATTCTTGTGAATCCAGCATCAGTCGTTACCGTCGAAGACAAAAACCTTTCCGCAACGTTCCTCAAACACGTTGTAGACATTAACTCGGGTGCGGCTGTATACACGGGTGAATTGGGCGACAGTGCGTGGTATGCAGTCAGTGCCGTGTACACGTCCTACGGAGCGTTTGAACGAGCTGATGAAACAGGAAATCGGTTTGGCAGCTTTGGAGGTAATGACGTCGCGTTCGGCTTTACCTATGGTAACGAGATCGACAGCATGATTTCGTATGGTGCTACGGCCAAGTTCATATATAGTGGTATAGACGATATGGCATCGACTGCGGTAGCGATTGACGCCGGGCTTCACATCAGGATCCCGAAATCACGCACCAATCTTGGCATCAGTGTCATGAATCTCGGTGCCCAGCTATCCACGTTTGATGGTACGACCGACAGATTACCAGTGGACGTTCGAATCGGCGTCAATCACCAATTGCGCGGCCTTCCTTTGCTGGTGAATGCATCGATCAACCACATGGCGGATGACGTGGAGTCATTCACTGACAGGTTTCTCAATTTCAGCGTTGGTGGCGAATTGTCGCTGGGAAAAGCTCTAAAACTTCGTGTAGGGTATGATAACGCGACGAGAAACCGAACGGGTGTCAACATTGCGTCGCAGTTGGCTGGCTTATCTGGGGGAGTTGGTATCATCCTCAAGACGCTAACGATCGATTATGCCGTGAGCACGTTTGGCTCCGCCGCGCTCCTTCACCGTTTTTCGGTCGCGACGGGTCTGTAAGCAATCGTCACGCTGGAGGTCGATCATTTGCCCTATCTTTGAGGCGTGACCGAGGAAAATGTCGAACATACGGCAGTGCTGGCTGCTAAAGTCAATGCAGCGGCGGAATTGATACGAACGGACCCGTCCGGTGCGCGTTTGCAACTGGAGGCTATTCAATCCGAAGTGAATCAAAGCGGCTATGAACTACAGGTTGACCACCTCATAGCGCTATCACGGTGCGGGATTGTCGATGGCAATGTGGAGAATGGTGTTGCGGCCGTCGAGAGAGCCCTCGAGATAGCAACGGAGAACAACGATCAGCATCGCATCGCACGCTCGCTCAACAATCGTGGCGTCCTCTGTTTGATCAACAGTGAATTCCAAGAAGCACAGGATAGCTACAGTCGTGCACTCAAGATCGTATCCTCGTTGAACGATGACACGTTGCGGTTGTCGCTTCTCCTCAATCTGGCAAATCTTCGTAGTCGTTTGAATGATTTCGACGACGCCATGGAAACGTATTTCGAAGCGAAGGACCTTGCCGTAGCTCTTGGAGATTCCGCAATGGAGGCCAAGATCCTTACGAACATGGCCACGATATACGTCAATGCATACGGTGATCCCGAAAGTGCGTTGGAGCTCAATGATCAGGCACTGAAAATTGTACAGGAACGAAATGACAATGTGGGCGTTGCTATAGCGCTCGGCAATAGGGCGCACTATCTCAGGCTGTGTCGACGGTTGGACGAAGCGTTTCAGCAGATTACCGTTGCATTTCAACGGTATAAGGACCTTGGAATTGATCGGGATGCCTACCACGTCCTATTCGAGAAAGTAGCAGTGCTGATCGAGTTGAAGCGTTTTGAAGAGGCTGAACAGAATCTGGACCTGCTTACGACGGTGGTTTCACGGCAAAAGAGCGCCGCAGCACAGGCACTCTTACAGTATGCGACGGGATTGATGGCAATGGTCCATGAGGACTACGAGCAAGCTGTTGCTTGCTTTGAGCGTGCGTTGGGTCCAAATTATCGCGACCCTGATGAGAAGAAGTCCATCGAAATCATGCTGTGTTTGGCGGAAGCAAAGTCGTGTTTGGGAAGATTTGAAGACGCACAGTATTGTACGCAGTGGTGTCTCGCAGAAATGGCAAAGCATGCCAGCAAACGCTTGAAGATTGCACTTGTTGCCATGCGTCGGGAAGTTGACATCGTAAGGGCTGAATCGGAAGCTGCGATTCACAAAGTGAGAACGGAAGAGCTTCGAGATATCGTACATAAACTTCGTGCTTCCGATGAAGACAAAAATCGGCTCATTCGATTTCTAGCGCATGAACTAAAGGAGCCCCTCTCGTCCATACGGTCGCTCGCATCGACTGATGACGTCGAGGATGCCAATGCCGTGCGAGAAACTCTTCGCTTGATAAAGGCGATTTCGGACCAACTATCGGACCTCACGGTAACCGTGCTGGATCACGTACGGGGTCTGTCATCGGAAGAGCGCCAGCAGTCCGTTCACATTGCGCCGATTT
>JALOMA010000231.1 GCA_025455735.1 Candidatus Kapaibacterium sp. | reverse complement strand
GCATTTTGGAAGGCAATGCAGTTGATAACTGTTGCCAGCATGCCCATTTGGTCACCCGATACCTTATCGATACCCGTCCGTTCGGCCTGCATACCACGGAAGATGTTACCGCCTCCAAATACAACGCCAATCTGAATGCCCAGATCATGAGCTTCACGGACATCTTCAGCGAACGCCCGGAGGGCTGCTGGATCAATGCCGTATTGCTGTTCACCCATAAGGGACTCGCCACTGAGCTTCAGCAGAACACGTTTGTACAGAGGGGTACCAGCCATGGTCTGTCCTTAGTTGGCTTTTTCGCCGATATTGAAGCGGCGGAAACTCACGACCTTCACATCTCCGCCGGCGGCCTTTCCGATGTCGGAAAGGACGTCGGATACTTTGCGACTGGGGTCCTTGACAAAGGTCTGCTCGATCAGCACGGTTTCTTCATAAAACTTACCGAGACGTCCCTGCGCGATGCGTTCTGCAATATCTTCTTTCTTGCCTTCCTGGATGGCGGCTTGACGGTAGATTTCCAGTTCCTTGGCGAGCGTTGTTTGGTCAACCTGCGAACGGTCGACAAACTGGGGCTGCATGGCCGCCACTTGGAGTGCAATGTCGCGTGCCATTGGACGTGCGGTTTCCGTTACGCCAGCACCTTCGAACTCTACGAGGACACCAAGACGTGACCCAGCGTGGACGTAGTCCACGATGTGGCCGTTCGTGATAATGCGCTCGAAGCGTCGCAGACCGATTTTCTCGCTGAACTTGGCCAGGATTTCATCCTTGTAGTTACCGAGGGTCTTGCCTCCTTCAGTGGGAAGTGCCCAGAGGGCATCTTCGTCGGCTACATCATTGGCGAGTAACGACTGAGCGATGGTGTTGGCGAATGCAACAAACTCTTCATTGCGTGCAACGAAGTCCGTTTCGCAGTTCAGCTCAACGATGGCAGCAGTTTTACCGTCGGCAGATGTTAGGGCAACAACGATACCTTCATTGGCTTCGCGATCGGCACGTTTGGCAATCGATGCTGCTCCGCGCTTACGAAGCCATTCGATTGCCCCTTCCATGTCGCCTTGTGATTCTTCCAGGGCCTTCTTGCAGTCGGCCATTCCTGCGCCGGTTTTGTCGCGCAGGTCTTTGACAAGTGATGCGCTGATTGCAGACATTGTTGGGTTCCCTTGGGTATTGGAATTTCTTAGTTCTGTTGACCTTCGTTGCTCCGTCCTCCGGGCTTTCTGCCACGGATCTGACGGCGCACCTTGGATTGATCTTCGCCTTCGCCTTCCTTGATGGCGGCTTCGGCTGCTGCACCACTTTCGGCCAGCTTTACCTTTGCCACTTCACGGCCTTCGATGACGGCATCACCCAACACCTTAAGGATGAGCTCAACGGCACGGATGGAGTCGTCGTTCGCTGGAATCGGATAGTCGACATCACCAGGGTTGGAGTTCGTGTCGACAAGGCCAATAACGGGAATACCAAGTGTGCGTGCTTCCTTGATGGCAAGGTGTTCTTTTTTGACGTCAACGATGACGATCAGACCTGGAAGACGGGTCATGTCCTCGATACCACCAAATACCTTGCGCAAGCGTTCACGCTCGCGGCTAAGCATGAGGCGCTCTTTTTTCGTGAGCTTTTCGAACGTACCGTCAACTTCCATTTTGTCGATGGTGGACAGTCGCTTGATCGACTTACGAATCGTTGTGAAGTTCGTAAGCATGCCTCCCAGCCAACGCTCGGAGACGTATGCAGCACCAGAGCGCCGCGCTTCTGCCTCAACAGCGTCCTTCGCTTGGTTCTTTGTGCCTACAAACAACACGCCACGGCCGTGCGACGCTAGGTCATACGCAGCGTCGCGTGCGATATCGATAAGGAGTTGCGTCTTGCGCAAGTCGATGATGTGAATGCCATTCCGTTCCATAAAAATGAACGGACGCATTGCGGGATTCCAACGGCGCGTAAGGTGGCCGAAGTGGGCGCCTGCTTCAAGCAGGGCTTCAACGGTAATTGATGCCATGATGGCTGTAGATAAAATGGATGGAAAACCTCTGTACGGTTCTTCGGCTGTCGGCACCTGTGCGGTGTCCCCGACGTACCTCCCCGTACATGTGTATTGGAGATTCGGATACAAACACGTCCGCCCCAAAAAGGGGCGGACATGAAGGTTGTTTCTGAATTAGCGCTTCGAGAATTGGAAGCGTTTCCGTGCCTTCTTCTGGCCGTACTTCTTCCGCTCGACCATGCGTGGGTCGCGGGTCATAAACCCTGCAGGACGCAGGACGGTACGTAGCTCTTCGTTGTATTCAACGAGGGCGCGGGCCATTCCCAAACGAATGGCTCCGGCCTGACCAGCCTTGCCACCACCGCGTACGGTTACGAAAACGTCGAACTGACCAGCCAGCTGCGTTACCTCCAGCGGTAGCGTGACGTCCCGACGTTGCGTGTCAATAGGAAAATATTCTGCGATGGGCAGACGGTTGACAAGGACATTACCCGTGCCGCTCGACAAGCGAACCTGGGCAACACTGGTCTTCCGGCGGCCGGTACCTTGATAATTTCTCATACGTGTTCCAGCGTCCGATTATTGATTCGAAGGATAAGGCAATTCATACACCGATGGCTGCTGAGCAGCATGCGGATGCTCCGCTCCCGCATACACCTTCAACTTCTTGTGCATGACGCGGCCAAGCGAATTCTTCGGAAGCATGCCCTTGACGGCCAGCTCCACGATCTCTTCCGGCTTGTCCTTAATAAGGTCGCGGAACTTGCGGAACCGACCACCACCCGGATACAACGTGTTGTGGAAGTACTCCTTTTGCTCCTCACGCTTGCCGGTAAGCTTTACCCTGTCGGCATTGATGACGATAACAAAGTCTCCACAGTCAACATGAGGAGTAAAGGATGGCTTGTGCTTGCCACGGATGATACGCGCAACCTGCGTTGCAAGGCGCCCAACCGTTTGGCCCGTGGCGTCTACAACCCACCAGGCATGCTGGGTGTCTTCCGTGCGAAGTGATGTCGTGATCTTGGCGCTAGTGTCCATAACCGGTGCCCCGCAAGGGGGTGATAATGCTCGTTGATTTCAATAGAGCTTGCAAACATACGAAGTTGGTGTGGAAAGTGCAACACCGTTAGGTGAAGACCATGGTAGTTGCCGTTACGGCACTTGCCGTATCGGCATCATCCCACACGGTGTAGGCGAGTTCTTTTCCTTGAAGGGGGCCTTGCCTCCCCTGCCCGGCTGCCCCAAGGCCAATCCATGTTGGAGCATGGCCACAGATGCGGTAGCGATTGGCGGAAGCATCAATGACGCGGCGATATTCGCCAACGTCGCCCGAGACAAGAGCAGCGACAACGGCACGGTCATGGGAGCGTACGCCATCCAGCATGGAAGACGCTTCGGCGTCATCGCCGAAGCGCATACCGACGTGGGCGAGGTCGCCACTGATAAGCCAGCATATACGCTGCCCGGACGCGGCAGCATGTCTCGCAACGGCTTCCGCGAGAGCTTGTGCCACGGCCCCTTGCTGGTCGAGTCCACGATCGAGAGCAGAGACGACAATGGGTACGATCCGTACGTCCCGCCGTGAGCAGGCATAGCGGATGAGCATGGCAAGGTATTCGACCGAATGTTCGGGACGATGGGCGTGGTCCGTTGGTGCTACGGTTGGTCGGCCTAGAACAGGCACGGCAGTACAAGCATTGACGACAGCATCGACGGCATCACGGTCTACCTCCACGATGCCCATGGGCGTAGCAAAGTGCTTTTTCGTAACGGTGAGATATCCCTGCGTAGGATAGTGCGCCGTACCGACGATGACGAAGAGGTCGGCAGAACTGGCGCGGAGATGGGAAATAGCGGGACCATACAGTTCTGGAGCGACACGAACATCCAGATGAGGGATGAGCATACACGATGCATCCTCGGCGGCGTCCGTCCAGGTATCCAAGGCAGCAAAGAAGGCATTGCAGGACGCTTCATCGCTTGGTATGGACGATCCGGCACAGATG
>JALOMA010000230.1 GCA_025455735.1 Candidatus Kapaibacterium sp. | reverse complement strand
CGATTGGCACAACAGTCATCGGTGTTTGCAGCCGTTGGAGTTGGCCACCTGAAGCGGATGATTGCCATCATGCGAAGTCTGGGGTGGACAGTAGAGCCTGTTGTTCAGACGTCGACGGTGCAAGCCCCAAGAAGCATTGCTTTGCCGCTGGGTGCAGGGATAACGTCAACCATTGTGGACTCCGATTCGCTGTTCTCGTTTGTGATGCCAGGAAATACTGTTACGTCGATACAAAAAGGCGAGGGTGCTATGCATGTGCATATGACCATGCTGCAGGACCCCACACGCAACGCGGAATGGATGGTTATGATCGTACCAGCGTTTCTCAAGTCTGCCATGTTGCAGCAGTTCCAGCAGCGGTTTACGAATCTATCCGTCACAAAACAAAGCGAACGTGTCGGAGACTATACGTGCGAGAATCAGGTGATGGTTACACCTAGTATGTGTCTAACCACCATCGATGTTGCCAATAAAATTGTGATGTTGTTTACGGCCAGCGTTGAATGTTCGGATGCCATTCGCGACATAGTGGGTACTATTCGAGAACATCGTAGATAGTGTTCCGGTATGGATTGTTCGTGGATCCATGGTTGGCATACCTCACATGTATTGCCTGGTAGCAATGCAGTTCCTAGGTTGGCATTTCCCGTCCGTACATTATTGACGATGACCAGTCGTATCCTCTTGATTGTGTTCGCATTATTTGGCTCGCTTTCGTACGAAACAGCTGCTGGCGTGAAGGTATTTCAGGAAAAGATTTCAGAGCCGATATGGATTCGCGGTATGGTAACGGCTGCCGAAGACGGAACACCACTGGCAGGAGCGTCCGTAGCCATTGTGGGTACAACACAGGGAACGCATACGAACGGGACGGGTGAATTCAGGTTGCGAGTGCGGCAGCTACCGCTGACGTTGCGGATTCGTTCCATAGGCTATGAAGGGTCTACGGTTGTGGTAACGGATGAACAACCGTTGGTGCGCATTGCTCTCATCCATAAGCCGTACTCCGCTTCGTCCGTGGACGTCACTGCCGACATATCAGCCGAAGAAGTCGTTCGCCGTGCCGTTGCGAAGCGTACGGAGAATATGCGCCGAGCTGGCAACTACCGATGCACGGTGCAAAGCAGGAAAATCATCGACGACGAAACACGGCTCTTCGGTAAACAGTCCGAACGTGCAGAATATGCTCAATCCGTTGTGCAGTACACTGTCATCCAGGACGCGGGAACGAAGCACATTCATGCAGCCGTCGTCGAGCGGAAGGGATCGAAGAGTTTGAGCGATACAACGGAGCTATCCTTATTTTCGTTCTTCGATAATGTGCTTGCAGACTCCTTTGTCGTTGACGACTTCCTCGGACAGCGGATTGAAATCGTGCGGCCATTGTCGGCCACGACGTTCGACCATTTCAGGTTTAAACTCCTGGAGCGCCGTGTGTATGGCGACAGGTATGTGTACGTTATTGCATTCGAGCCGCTATCGCGACTGCGTCCTGCCTTGGAAGGCGTCATGAATGTCATCGAAGGCACATACGATGTTGTTTCCATGGCGTATCGCACAACAAAGGAGACGGCCATACCATTGCTGGACAGCGTCGTTATGGAGCAGGTCCATGCCGAAGTTGGACGCGATATCTGGCTTCCCGTGCGGTTTAATGCAAAAGCCTATGGAGCCGCACAAGGTCTGCTTGGGGCAATCAGCATCACAACAGTGGTGGGCTTTCAATCCACTATTTCGGACTATGCATTCAATATGAAGGAGGCTGGACCAGCGCCATCGACTGCAACAGGAATTACGGTAGACCAGCAGAAGGGTCGATACAACGTGCCACGGCTACCAGAAGGGAGTACCGCCCTACTATCCGATGGCTCTACGGTAACAGTGTTGCCCGGAGCAGACGAGCAGGACAGCACGTTCTGGACGACGGAGTTTGACGTGTCCACATCCGACGAGGACCGAGCGGTGATGGCTCTGGCGGATACGTCGGCACCACGAAGGGTAGACTTACGCGTCCCGGATAGTCTGCTTGCAGTCTCGCCGTACGATTTCACGTTCTTGGCGTGGGCGTTTGGACCTGTTCTGTTTCACACGTCACCCCTGGTATCGACCACCCCAACAACGCGCTTGCTATTCGGCGGAAGAGCAACGGTGCGATATGACCAGCTCTTGTTGGAAACCGAGGCAGCCTTCACTGCGGCGCGAAGTCCATTGCTCACGATGGGTTTCTACTGGGAGCCATGGAAGGACTCCACGACGGCCTTCGTTCGCATTGGCGGATATGCTACCCGGAGTATCCGCATGATTCAATCAGCGGGAAGCGGAACGCGCTCCACATTATCGCCAACGCTTCTGCTCTTCGGCACCGCTCGGGACCACTATGCCGTTGAAGGCTTTGGGGGGTCGGTTGTTGGGCAATATGGACAGATCAACGCTTCCATGTCGTGGGAACGTTCACAGCATTCAACCATGCCATTGCGGATGGACGTAGACAGGCCAGTCCCGGGGAGTGTAGACGGCCGATATCAAACGGCGCATCTGCGGTTTACATATGATCGCACGGGATTTGTGGACCTTCTTGGAGGCATACAGCGCCAACCCCTCCGTGCGGCAATGGAGATAGGCCATACGCAGGCCGAAGGTCAACCCACGGGCCACCAATGGCTGCGTGCCGATGTTTCCACAGCCATACCCACGATTGGTACTGGTTACGAATCCATGATGCTTCGGGTAAGCGCCAAAATAGGCCTTGCTACAGATGGTACACCCGGACAGTTTTTATCGTACAGTACGCCTCGTTTCGTAATGTTTGGAGACGGTGCCGACCTGCTGACGATACCGCTCAATACGTACGGTGGGAACCGCCATTACCAGGCACTGGTCGAGCACAACTGTACGGATTATCTCTGGCGGGCTGCCGGACTGCCCACGTATCTGCGTCGCGGGGTGGATCTCGTCCTCTGTTACGGGGCAGCACTTTTCCAGGCACGGAACGTCATGTTGGCAAACGGGATTGGTCCAACGCGCGGCTGGTATCAGGAAGCCGGTTTTGCCCTCGACCGTATTCCAACATTTCTGTTCGACAATGTCAATGCACGTCTTGACGTGCGTACATCGTTGCCGGGGGATGGGCACCGCGGGGGCAAGGTAGGATGGTCCATCGGCGTAACGAGTGTCCTCTTCTAACAAAGCTGTTCGGAAGGTACGCCAACAACAAATGTGTTGCGGGTAACAAAAGAATCGTACTTTGGTCCAGCGTTCTTTCGAACGGATACATCATGGGTAGGAGGTTTTATGGTGGGATGTTGTGGCGGTGTGGCCGCTCTCGTGCTGTTGCTCATATCAGCTGGCCATGCATTCGGGCAGAGCTTTTTGCGATTCACAAGTGCTCCCTTAACGCGAGTGTCTCCAAAGCATATCTCCTACGACGGACGGTGGGCTGCTGAGCTGATAGAAGATCGCATCGTGGTCGTTCATGATGTTGTCAACGACACTATTGTTTATCGTGACGAGAGTCTTGGAACGAGAATTCAAGATGTTGTCATGCTTGGCTCAACTGCGGTTATTGTAGACTCAACTGGTAGCGCAATTGCCCTGCATCAAGATGGGAGTCACGATACTCTTTTCCTGGAATATAGCCCTTCGTCGTGGCCGATGACGAGCATTCGGCCGTATGGTGCAAAGGCGCTACTCTTCAACCGACGTGTTACAGTTTCTGGTGGCCGAAATCTCTACCATGATTATACAACCATTGTATTTGACGCTTCGTTGAAGCAACATAACGTTTACAAGACATACGGATACACTGGAGAGTCACGTTCGGATATTGCGACATTTGACGGATCTTCAGTAATATCAATATTCCACCAGAATATTGAGGGTCGGGCGAGTGAAGATGATCCGTCTCTATTCTTCACAATTACTCATCCGTTTGCGGATAGTCTGCGACTAAACGTCAACCATAAAGAGTCTCGCTTTCCAGAATGGAGGTCGTGCATTGTTCT
>JALOMA010000229.1 GCA_025455735.1 Candidatus Kapaibacterium sp. | reverse complement strand
TCGTTTTCTTTCAGGGCATGCTCTTTGCAGCATATGGCGGCGTAGCATTTCCTGTCAAGGTTGAACCCAAAGCCATTACCTGTGCCGTTTTGTACTCCCCTGAAGGCGTACGGGAGATCACGCTGAACCTGATCAATGGGCGCAAGGTGATGCAGAAGTCGATATCTTCTGTGGAATCCATTGTGGCCGCTGGAGATCACATCCTTGTTGCGACAAGAGGTGGGGAGCTATTTTCTGGTCGGCTTCCTTCAGCGTCCAACACCCAGCAAGGAGTCACCTGCACGCTCTTTCAGGCAGAGAAGTACATCCAGCAGCTCTTTGCCATCAATGATAGCCTGGCAGGAATGTTTGAATTTGGCATGGGACGACCCAATCGCAACGGACGTGGTACCATTGGAGTCGTCCGTGTACACGGACCAACGATGGCCGAATGGCCCTATCCAACCAACAGCGGCCAGGTGCTCAACTCCAAACAACCATTCCTTCAGATTTGTGCGGATGCCGACTACATCTACTACATTGACGCCATCACCTATCAAATTCTGCGGAAGAAGGCCGCTCTTGCCGACGAGCCATGGGCAGAGGTTGGACGAGGTACGCTCAAGCCATACGAGGAAAAGTTCTACCATCACTATGATACGGTCTTGAATGTCTTTGATGCCAGGGAAATGCTGGACGATCTGAACGACGAGCAATCGCTCGATGGCGAACGAATTACAAGCTGTTTTATCCATCAAGGCTACTTGTTCGTGTGCAAGTTTCCCTTCACGTCCAGTGCAAAAAAGGCCTACGAACGGTACTGGGATGTATGGGAATTGGCCCCTCGTGGACTTCGCCTCGTGGCTTCCAATCTCGCCGATCATGCCATGGATGAGCGGCCGTCAACGTTGGACGACAACTTCGTTACAGCCGAACAGTTCGCTCCCATTTCCGTTGGTGACTACGTGTACTCAATTTCCATTCTCAACGCTGGCACGGACATTCGATCAGGCAAGAGTGCGAAGGCCTCTACCTATGATTTGATCTCGACCATGGCCGGAGCCGACCTCTATCAGTTCCATCTTGTGCGGCGCCGGCTGGATACGTCCCTGTTCGCGAAGTAATCGTGCGTCCGATTCTTCCAGTCACATTGATGCTCCCTTACACACCTCCTGAAGGGGGCGGTGTTGCCATGGCGCGGCTCTGGCGGAAGTCATTGATGCGGTAGGAAAACGTCACGTGGAACAACGCGAAGTCCCGTTGATTCAGGATCACCGTGGAGAATCCTTGGCCTTGCACTTCACCTCCGAAGCGAGCCGTATTGAAGATATCCGTCCAGGTGGCGGCCACCGTCAGTCGGTCCTCGAAGAAGGCGCGCGACATCGTCAGGGTCCACAGATTGAACTCATATCGTCGCCCTTGTGGTATCACCTGGGGGGCCGTGTAGGAGAATGCCAATTGCGCCCTAATGGCGGCAGGTAGGGTTGCCTGGCACATGAGCTTGGCGTTCCAGCCGAACCCTTCGCTATTCCATGTTGTGCCACGAAAGGTACCAACAACATCTTGCTGGAAGTATGCATACTCACCGGACATGGTCATGCCGGGGATAACATCGCCACGGGCCGTCAGTGCAATGCCCGAAGACGTAGCGGTGCCGAAGTTATACGGCTTCTCAAGAAGGATACCAGGGGCAGCTTCTTCGCGGAAGCGAAGGTTCATCACATTCGTGGTAGTCCTATGGAACCCACCTGCCGACAAAACCCAGCCACCAAGTTGCTGGACGACGTTGCCTTCAAAGGCATCGGTGAACTCTGGCAACAATGCTGGATTCCCCGTGCGCCAGTTCAGTGTATCGCTTTGGTCGATGAAGGGATTGATTTGTGTGCCATCTGGACGCTGAATCCGGCGTGTATAGCCGCCATTCAGTGACAAGCCACCGCCTGCATCCCAGGTCATGTTGGCAGACGGAAAGAGGTTCCCATAGGCCCGATCGAAGTCCGAAGGCTCGCCGCGGCCAATACTGAAGGCATTGATGGTATGCTCTCCACGAAGGCCACCCGTCAACGAAATGTCACCGAGCTGCACAGTGCAGTCCACATAGGCGGCCACAATGTCGTCGCGATGTACGCCCCAACTGGAGCGCCCAGCGTCGCGTTCGCTGGCACCACTGACGGCCGCCAGGGAGAACACGTCGAAGTTCGATGCGATGCCCGTATGCGCCGATGCGGCGCCAGCGAGGACGCGCACGGCGGAGTCGACCATAAGCGTGGCATCGACGTTCGCCGTTGCCACCCAAGCGCTGCCAAACATGACTGTTTCGATGCCGCCCAGCGTTGAGGCTGGAGCGTTTGCACTTCGCAGGAACGTCCTGTTGCTCATATCGAACGTTTGGTAGAAGCCCATCAGGGTGCATTCCACGGACGACCCTTTGTCGTCCAAGGCATGCGTCAGAACGGCAGTAGCCGTGCTGTTCGATGATGGCCCACCGTTCGTCTGATCCGTCACGAAGGCGGCCGGAGTGGGGGCAGGCCCCGTCCGGCTGAAGGAATTCCGATAGGGTTCGGCTTGCGTACCGTCGTTGAGGCGCACATCTCCCGTAATGGTGGCCGAGGTGGTGGCCGATAGTTTGGCTTCGTAGCCGAGGCGCAGGCCGCCAGTGACGGCGGAATGGACGCTTGGACCATCGCGGCGCAAGTTCAAGCCATCGTCGAAGACACTTGCTACCTCCTTGATGCGCTGGTTTCGCAGGAAGGTCACGTCGAGGCTTCCGAAGAGGTTTCCGTCATCGTTGCGGCTATTGGCGAACGTCGCCAAGCCATACCGATCCAACGTGCCGAGCGTTGATTGAACCATGGCCCCTTTCCCTGACTCACGGCGTTTTTTCAGTACGATGTTGATGATGCCTGCTTGGCCTTCGGCGCTGTAGCGTGCGCCAGGCGATGTCATGACGTCGACACGTTCGATCATGGTGCTGGGTACGGATGCCAAGACCTGCTGAACGGAGCCATACATCTGGACGGGTTTGTCGTCGATGAGGATTCGCACCGCTTGGCTACCGGTGAGGGAGACGTTGCCTTCGGCATCAACGTCCACGAGGGGCACTTGCCGTAGGACATCAACGATGGCGCCAGCGTTTTCGGCGGGAGTACCCTCCACACGAAACTCGCGACGCCCTTCGCGCATGGTATACTGTTCGCGTTCCTGTTCCACAACCACTTCCTTGCCTTCGCGTTCGGCCAGAACAATGTCACCCATATCCGCGTTGGGAAACGAATCCAACGGCAGAACCCTTGTGGAATAGCCAACCATGCGCACACGCAACAGCGTGGCATTGCTGGATGGTACGGTCAGTTGGAACCGGCCTGCAGTATCGGTAACGGCGCCAGCCAGCACCGTGCTGTCGGCACGCAGGGCAGCAACGGTAGCACCGATGAGTGGGGTACCCGTTGGCGCCATAACTCTGCCGATACGGGGTTGGGAAGCTGCGGAAACGAAGGCAAATACGAGGGCTGCCACAACGGCAGCCCCAGTTGTGGTGGTGGGGACGTTCATGCAGGCAAGCTACCTGTATGCCGATGTGCACGTCCTGCGGATTCGCTGGCTCAACGCTGGATCAGCGACGTAACGGACTGCTGAGCTGTTGCAGCCGACCACGTGAGGAGAGACCATCCCGTTGCCACGTCGGCCGTGCGGAGATATTCGGGAACCTTGGTAGTCATGGAATCATATGCCGTTGCTGTACCAGATCGTGCGATCTTCGACCGTGCGCTCGAACCACCAGTCCCCGACATTTCTCGTCCAAACGGGCGGCAGCGAATCCACAGGCATGGAGGCAACGGCGCACCGGCACAGTGCAAGGGCAGCGATGCAAGCTTGAACAAACGCGTTCATGGCAACATCCCGGGAGCGTGAGAAGCTCTACTCCCTTTTCAGAGGACGGCACAAATTGCATGGTTACAACGCCTAGTTCAGGGGGCGTCCAATGCGATGTTGATCATGAAGGACGTCGTTGGTGGTCGTCCATCGTT
>JALOMA010000045.1 GCA_025455735.1 Candidatus Kapaibacterium sp. | reverse complement strand
GTGGCCATCGTGGAGATGATACGTAGGCCATCCTGGACATCCATGCCGGCACCGGTTGTTCTTGCCGCAGCCACGCCATCGGTGGTGCTCTGTGGTGCCACGGCCCCCTATCAGCCGTTGGCAGGAGGGATTCTTGGAGTCTGGACGTTGTGGATGGTCTATACGGCGCTACGCGCGGCTATCGCTGGTCTTACGTCCGTACAAGTTTCGGTGGACGGGCTACAACCAGTACGCATTGGTCGCGGCACGGCCGTACGTGTGAACATTACCCCTCGGCATGGCTGTTTGGTAACGGACGTTCGCTCCGTGCTCCTCTGCGAGCGCACCCATGTGAGAATGGTAGGCACGGACCGGTCCTACGATACCATTACGGAGCATCGCGAGGAGCTGCGCCTTCCATATGCCGAGGGATCGTTGCCTGGACACGTGCTCATCTCCCACATCATCCCTGGTGGCCGGCCGGCGTCGGAAGAGTCGGGCACGCAATGGTCACTGACCATTACCGTACGTTGTTCCGGTCGCCCCGATTGGGCGCAGACGTTTCCCCTTACCGTTGTGCCCTGATGCTCTGTACGGTGCCGTTCCGCCAACAGAGGATTTCACCAGGATATACATTCACGGGCGCTTCGGGCCGTGTGGTGGGAAACAACGTACGTGGTGGCGAGGTACCGTCGCCGACGATGGCAACAAGACGTCCATCAGTATTCGTGGTGCCTACAAAACCACGCCCTACCGATACGATCGCAGTGTTCAGGGAATCATGACGTTGCCAGGTTGATCCATTAGCGACGGCAGTAAAGACCGTATTTCGGGCCAACAGCACGTGGATTTTGTCCAGGCGGACGATGCGCTGCACGTCGCCCAACAGTACGTCATCGGGCAGGCGCAGGCGCATGCAGGTTCGGAAGCCGTTACTCGTCGTCACCAATCCAGAATCCGTCAAGGCAATACCAACGTTGGTAGTGGCCATGTCCACCATGCGGATTCCTTGGGCCAGTGGATGGGTGACGGACACAGGCCGGACTACCGTGGACGTATCCACGCACCAGCGGATGGCACCGGAAGATGTGAGCATCCACCACCGATATTCGGCATCATGATGGATGGCCACGATGCTATCGCCAGCTGGTACTGGAATTGTTCGCCAGGAGCGCCCTTCCGTTGTCGAGATTCGCACGACGTCCGTACTGTCACCACGAAGCCTACCCACCACGGCAAGCTTCCCTGGCACATGGAAGGCTACCGTGCGTATGGCAAGCCGTGCATCGTCCAAGCGTACACTGTCGCCGGTGGGGGTAATGGCGCGCACGATGCCGTTGGCAAACACGGCGGCTGTCGTCGTGCGGTTGAAGCGGCCTACGGCGATGGGCGTGGCTGCAGGCATACCACCAAGACACGATGGCGGCAGGAACCGCTCCGCTGAAGCATCGCCTGCGGCGCGAGCTGCCAGCAAGGACGTGCACCCGCGCACGGTATCGCCGGATTGTACCTGCAAACGTCCAAGCAGCAGGCGCGCTTTCGGGAAGGTGCTGTCGGCAGCTACGATAGCCTCCACTTCATCCAGGGCTTCGGCTGTTCGACCAAGCTCGGCCAGTACGACGGCCCGTTGCATATGCACGGCAATTCGCCCGGGTTGCCGACGTTTGCATTCGTCAAGGTCCGCCAGTGCTTCCCCATATCGGCGCTGACGCAGGAGCAACGTAGCACGGTTGAAGCGCGTGCTGACGCTGCTTGCATCGGCCTCGAGCCCCTTCGTGAAACATTCGATGGCGCGATCGATGTTACCGGCATTCATGGCATTGACGCCCAAGCCAAACCATTCCTCAACGGACTGCGCCTGGGCACAACAGGCCCAGAAGAGCAATCCAATGACAATCCAACAACGATGAATCATGCCGTAATCTACGGCACTGACCATCAACCAACGAAGCCATGCTCGTTCCTACGTCCCACGGTCTGTATTGTCCTCAGGGAGATTTTTTCATCGACCCTCGGCGTTCCGTAGCCCGGGCCGTGATTACCCACGGCCATAGTGACCACGCCTACCGCGGCATGGATGCCTATCTGTGTACGCAGGAAACGGTGCCCATCCTGCGTCATCGGCTGGGAGCACACGGACACTATCACGGTGTGCGGTACGGAGAAACGGTTGTGATGAACGGCGTGCGTGTGTCGTTCCATCCCGCTGGCCACGTGATCGGATCGGCACAGGTACGCCTGGAGTACGCCGGAGAGGTATGGGTTGTCAGTGGTGATTATAAGCGTCAGGCCGACCCATTTGCCGTATCCTTCGAACCCGTGCGGTGCTCCACCTTCATCACCGAAACTACCTTTGGCTTGCCCATCTATCGGTGGCCGAGCCCCAGCGTTGTGGCAGCCGAGATCAACAACTGGTGGCGCGAAAACGCCGCAGCGGGGCGAACAAGCATCATTCAGGCCTATTCGCTTGGTAAGGCGCAACGCATCATGGGCATGGTGGATGCCAGCATCGGACCAATGATGGCAACCAGTGCCGTCCATGCCATGAACACCGTCCTTGCCGATGCCGGCCATGCCTTGCCGCCGTGGAAGAATCTGGCCGCAGTGGATCGCAACGAACCGTTGACTGGAAGTCTGGTCATCACAACAGGCATCGACGCTGCCCTACTGCGCCGATGCAAGGACGCCGCAACGGCCTCGGCGTCGGGGTGGATGGCCATTCGTGGCTTTCGGCGCCGGGGTAACCACGACAGAGGTTTTGTCGTGTCCGACCACACCGACTGGCCCGACCTCATGCGCACGATTCGCGAAACTGGCGCCGAGCGCATTCTCGCCACGCACGGCTCGACGTCCGCCGTCGTGCGCACCCTCCAGGAGCAAGGGTTGCAGGCAGCCGAGCTGGAGGATGTGGGCATGGAGCGTACGGAGTGATGATGCCCAATTCACAGCAACACTGTTCCGCCATCCGGAAGAGAGCCACAGGGAGTGCCGCACGATGAAACATCTTTCGGCATTGTATCACGCCCTTGATGCTACCACCAAGACCGGTCGCAAGGTGGACGTCCTCGTGAAGGCGTTTACGTCCATGCCGTCCGATGACGTCCTATGGTCCATTGCCCTGCTCTTGGGCAAACGTCCGCGGCGCATCTGTACTACCACCGAGTTGCGCCAATGGGCCACAATGGCGGCGCAGATTAGCCCCTGGCTGTTCGACGAATGTTATGCCGCCGTGGGCGACCTGGCCGAGACCATTGCCATGCTCGTCCACGGCGGCCACACGGAACGCCAGGAGTCCCTGGCTGCTACCATGGCATCCCTCGAGGAACTCCGCAGCACGTCCGATGACGTGCGGGCCGCAGCCATTACCAGCCGCTGGCAAACGCAAACGGCGGACGACTGCCTAGTCTTCAACAAGCTGTTGACGGGCGGCTTCCGTGTTGGTGTTTCCCGGGGCCTCGTCGTTCGTGCATTGGCCGTGGTCTTCCAAGCCGACGAAGCCACCATCACGCACCGCCTGATGGGCAACTGGACGCCGAACACCATCACGCTGGACCAACTGATGGCCGCCGACAGCGTGGTTGCCGATGCCGCAAAACCGTATCCCTTTTGCCTTGCTTCGCCCTTGGATGCGGCCCCGGAACACCTTGGACTTGTGGATGAATACCGTGCCGAATGGAAGTGGGATGGCATTCGTGCCCAGCTTGTTCACCGCGGCGGACGCCTCTATGTTTGGTCGCGGGGCGAAGAGTTGATCACGGACCGGTTTCCGGAGCTGGACGTCCTGCGTGGCATCCTGCCCGACCCACTCGTCCTCGATGGCGAGCTGCTGGCCATGGACAACACAACTGTTCTACCCTTTGCCCACCTGCAGAAGCGCATTTCCCGCCGTACCATCTCCGCCGCCATGGTGCGTGCCGTGCCCGTACGGTTCATGGCCTACGATGTGTTGGAGCATGGCTACGACTGCCGACATCTAGCCTATCATGAACGCCGGCGCTTGTTGGAAACGATCGTTGAGCCGCTTGGTGCCTCGATGCCGATTACCATCAGCCCCACCATCCAGGCTTCCGAGTGGAGCCACCTGGAGGACGCTCGCCAGCGCGCCCGCGCCCTGGGTACCGAAGGCTTGATGCTGAAACGACGCGACGCCCCCTACCAACCGGGCCGAACGAAGGGTGTGTGGTGGAAGTGGAAGGTTGAACCCTATACCGTGGATGCCGTGATGATCTATGCCCAGGCAGGGCACGGCAATCGGGCGTCGCAGTTTACGGACTATACCTTCGCCATCTGGAAGGATGGTGCGCTCGTGCCCTTCGCCAAGGCATATTCAGGACTAACGAAGGCCGAGATTGCCCGTGTCGATGCCTTCGTCAAGGCCAATACCAAGGAACGATTCGGACCCGTGCGCACGGTGGTTCCCAGCATGGTGTTCGAGCTCGCCTTCGAAGGCCTTCAACGGTCGGCCCGCCACAAAAGTGGCGTTGCAGTGCGCTTCCCGCGGATTGTGCGGATCAGGGACGACAAGACGGCCGACCAGGCCGATAGCCACCAGACCATCCTTGCCATGCTTGATGCCCATGAACAGCGTACGTAAGGCCATCGGCGATTGGTTTGCCCTGCAGCAGAAGGTACCCTTCGACTGGCAGGAGAGCGTCTGGGAGGCCATTCCTGCGGGGCGTCCCGGCATGCTGAATGCACCAACTGGCAGTGGTAAAACCTATGCCATGTTCCTCGGTGCGCTGTGCGCAAACCCAAGACCGGGTGGGCTGCGCGTGCTCTGGATTACTCCCCTGCGTGCTCTAGCCAAGGACGCCGTCCGGTCCATGCAGGAAGCAGCCGACGCCGTAGCACCGGGCGTTCGTGTAGCACTGCGCACGGGTGATACACCAGCAGCCGAAAAAGCGCGACAGGAGCGCAATCCCCCACACACCATGGTTATCACTCCCGAGAGCCTGCACGTCCTGCTTTCCCGGCAAGGGGCCTCGGCGATGTTCGCTTCGCTCACGCTCATCGTTGTGGACGAGTGGCACGAGCTGCTTGGCTCCAAACGCGGCGTACAGACCGAGCTGGCCATTGCCCGCCTGCGCACGATTGCGCCTGACGTCCTTGTCTGGGGCGTGTCGGCAACCATTGGCAATATGGCAGAGGCCACGGCTGTACTCCATGGAAGGAGGGACGTTACGGTGATACGCGCAACCGTGCACAAGAACATGGAGCGCATCACGATCCTTCCCGATGCCATAGAGCGTTTTCCATGGAGTGGCCATATGGGACTCCTCCTTCTGGAAAAGGCAGAACACATTGTTGCATCGCTAACCAGCACACTGGTGTTTACCAACACACGGAATCAGGCCGAGGTCTGGTATCAACAATTTCTGGATGCGTATGATCACTATGCTGGCACCATGGCCTTGCATCATGGTTCGTTGGACCAGCACGTGCGTACCTGGGTAGAAGATGCCCTCCATGCTGGCACCGTCAAGGTCGTCTTCTGCACGGCCTCGTTGGACCTGGGCGTGGACTTCACGCCGGTCGATGGCGTGATCCAAGTTGGGTCCCCCAAGAGCGTCGCCCGATATCTTCAGCGCGCTGGGCGTAGCGGCCACCGGCCGGGCGCTACAAGCAGGATCTGGTTGCTTCCAACGCAGGCTCTGGAGTTGGTGGAGGCTGCAGCATTGCATGATGCCGTAGAAGCGGAAACGCTGGAATCCCGACGGCCCATTCTGGAGCCCATGGACGTCCTCGTGCAGTGGCTGGTGACGCTCGCCTGTGGCGAAGGGTTTACGCACGACCTGGTAGCAGAAGTTCGATCAACGTATGCCTATCAGCACCTCTCGGATGACCGCTGGGCGTGGGCTGTGGACTTCGTGACGCGAGGCGGCGTGGGGTTGCAGGCCTACGAAGACTTCCACAAGGTGCGCCTTGCAGACGATGGCCGGTATCGTATTGCGTCACGGTCCCAGGCATTGCGTCACAGGCTCTCGATAGGCACCATCAGCAGCGACGCCATGATTGCCGTCAAGCTACAGCGCGGTAGTACCCTGGGCCATATCGAGGAGTCCTTCATCGGCAAACTCGAAGAAGGTTCCACGTTTTGGTTTGCGGGCCGCTGCCTGGAATTCATCCGTGTGCGCGACATGGTGGCGGAAGTCCGGCCATCAACGTCCACCACTGGCATCGTGCCACAGTGGATGGGTGGCCGTATGCCATTGTCGTCAAGCCTTGCACAACACGTACGCATGCGATTGCACGAAGCGGCCAACGGACACCTTCGCGGCCCCGAGATGACGTGCGTACGCCCCGTCCTCGATGTACAGGAGCGCACCAGTCGGGTCCCACGTCAGGATGAGTTGTTGATGGAAGAGCTTGTGGACCGCGACGGCCATCATCTTTTTGTCTATCCTTTTGAGGGCCGTTTGGTGCACGAAGGGATGGCAGCGTTGTTTGCCCTGCGGCTCGCATCCATACGGCCTGCCAGCTATTCGCTAGCCATGAATGACTATGGCTTCGAAATTCTCAGTGACAGTCCCATCCCGCTTACGGAAGCGCTCCAGCATGGACTACTATCGACATCCAACCTATCCACCGACATCCTGGGCACCGTCAATGCCGCCCTGCTGGCGCGAAGACGGTTTCGGGATATCAGCCGCATTGCAGGTCTCGTTTTTAACGGATTCCCTTCCAAACAAAAACGTGCACGCCAATTGCAGGCATCGAGCGAATTGTTTTTCGACGTCTTTACGCAGTATGATGCATCCAATGCCTTGCTACAGCAAGCCCACGAGGAGGCACTCTTGGAGCAGCTGGACGAGGAGCGCATGCGGTTGGCTTTGGAACGAATGAACACACAGAAACTAATCCGCATCACCGTGGAACGCCCTTCCCCGTTTGGATTTCCCATCTTGGTGGACAGGCTGCGCGAGCGCCTATCGACGGAAAAGCTCGAGGACCGCATCAAAAAAATGCAAGCCCACTTCGTAGGTGCGGAGGCTGCGCAAGCACTACCGTTCCGTGGCGACGGGCCAACATTTTTGGCTCCACCAAAGCAACCCCGAGAGCGCCGACGCCGGAGGCGGCCATGACCATCACCTTGGCCACGATACAAGCCGAGTTGCTGGCAGAACGGGCACTCTATCTACCGGCGCTCCATGCCGTTGTTTGCAGCGACGTCCACCTTGGCAAAACGTCCACCTTCCGCCACCACGGCCTTGCCGTCCCTGATGGCCCTCACATCACCGACCTACAGCGGTTGGACGCCCTGGTACGCCGCCCTGGCAGCGCCAGCTGCGCCCAGCTCATCGTCGTTGGCGATCTCGTCCATGCACGCCATAACCACGAATGGGAACGGTTTGCGGCCGTACGTGCAACGTGGGACAATGCCGTAACGCTCGTCAGCGGCAACCATGACCATCACGCCATGGCATTTGCCCAGCGCGCCGGAATTGCCGTAACACCATTCCTGGAGCTTGGCTCCATGGCCTTCGTACATAGTCCGGAGGATGCCCACCATGGACCAGACATCACCATCTGCGGACATCTGCACCCTGCCGTTGTGCTCCACGGCCGGGCACGACAGAAACTTCGGCTGCCCTGTTTCTGGCACCGCGGCAGCATTTTCGTTCTTCCCGCCTTCGGTTCCTTCACGGGGTCGATGACCATTACGCCACAGCACGGCGATAGGGTATGGGCCATCGCTGCCGATGCCGTCCATGCCGTCCATCAAACGTAGGTTTGCACCATGAACTTCGAAACCAAAGCCATTCGCGGTCAAATGGACCGCACGCAGTATCACGAGCACAGCACTCCGCTGTTCCTGACGTCCAGTTTCGTGTTTGATGACGCCGAGCACATGCGTGCCCTGTTCGCCGAAGAGCAGGATGGGCTTATCTATTCGCGGTTTACCAATCCCAACACAACGGAGCTCATTGGAAAACTCTGCGCCTTGGAAGGCGCCGAGGACGGTGTGGCCACGGCAACCGGCATGGCCGCCGTGTTTGGTAGTATTATGGGACTCCTGAAAAGCGGCGACCGCATTGTGGCCTCGCATTCGCTCTTTGGGTCCACGCATACCCTGCTGTCATCATATCTACCCCGCTGGGGAATCACCACAACGTTCGTGGACGGCACCGACCTTGATGCATGGCAACGGGCCCTTGTACTTGGTACGGCCATGGTCCTGCTGGAGACACCGTCGAACCCCGCCCTGGATGTCATCGATATCCGTGCCGTGGCCGATATGGCCCACGCCGTAGGTGCATTGGTCAACGTCGACAATTGTTTTTGCACACCCTATCTTCAAACGCCCTTGGCACTGGGTGCGGACATCGTTACCCATTCGGCCACGAAGTACATTGACGGTCAAGGGCGAGTTCTTGGAGGCGCCATCTTGGGCAATCGCGAGCGCATCCGAGAGATATACCTGTTTTGTAGGAACAGTGGTCCAAGCATGTCTCCATTCAACGCTTGGCTGCTGTCCAAAAGTCTCGAGACGCTGCAGCTACGCATGGATCGCCACTGTTCCTCCGCGCTTGCCGTTGCTCAATGGCTGGAGCAGCATCCTTCCGTGGAGCGTGTGCGCTATCCGGGCCTGCCGTCATTTCCGGCCTATCAGCTTGCCCAGCGCCAGATGCGTGCTGGTGGAGGCATCGTCAGTTTCGTCATCCGTGGTGGCCTGGAAGCTGGACGTCGGTTTCTGGATGCTCGCTCCATGGCAAGCCTCACGGCCAATTTGGGTGACAGTCGCACCATCGTTACCCACCCTGCCAGCACGACCCACTCCCGAGTACCCATGGAGGCACGACTGGCTGCTGGAATCACGGATGGTTTGGTACGGGTAAGTGTGGGCCTGGAGCATCCCTCCGATATCGTTGCCGACCTCGAAGCCTGCTTTGCAGCAGCCATGAAGGCGTAAAACACCACTGGCCGACGGGTGAAGATCCCGATCGGCCAGTGGGTAACGTGACATGAATATTCAAGAGCTGTATGAGGCGGCCGTTCAACCCAACGGCCACATTGGCAATCTGCAACCATGGTGGCAGTCATGTTTGCCAAATGGAGGTTGTTCTTAGCTGGCTGAGGGAGCGTTGTACGTCTGACGCTCGATAACGTTCCATGGCTGCTCAAGATCCCATGCCAACCCGTTCCACGGTGCTTCGCCGTACCTTGCAGCAATTACGATGGAACACCCAATGCCCTGCCGATGAAGACAGACGACCTCTTCGACCTTGTCCGGAGCTGCAGCCCTACCGAGAAAAAACTCTTCCGGCACCATCTTGCCCACCATAAGCGTGTGGCCATGGATACCCTGTTCGTTGCCGTCAATGCCCTTGACGAATGGGACGATCAGACCCTGCGTGCCAGTCTCAAGGGGCATTCCATGCTTAGCCAGCTAAGCGTTGCCAAATACGATCTTCGCACCGAACTTACCCGTTGGCTGGCACGACGGACCACGGACACGTACGGGACGCTGCTCGACGACGTGCGGGCCGTGCGTATGCTCATTGATCGTGGATTGACCACCCAGGCGCACAGCCTCCTTGATACCGTTATCCGAAAAGCCGAGAGCGAAGAACTCTATGCCCACCGTATGCTAGCCCATCCCCTGGAGTGGCAACTGAACAGTATGCAGGGGGCCGATGCCATGCTCTTCGAAGAACAGCGGATGGAGGCCGAACAACGCCTTGCCGATACGCTCCACAGACTCTCCACGCTCTCCACGGTAAATCTATCCATCAGCAAACGGCTCCATGCCGCCGGTTGGATGCCCGACCCCTCCGATACCATCCGCCCTGCCCTTGCCAACGAATTACTACATCACCCGCTGTTGCAAGACTACTCGCCCAAGCATGACGGCATCCGCACGGGCATCTATGTTGCCACCGCAATGGCAACCATCCACGGCTGGCTTGGAAACACGCAGGAACACGTGTCGTGGCGCGAACGCGCCTTGGAGTTTTGTCTGCAGAACCCATCCCTGACGACGCCCGAAACCATCGTTGGACTCATCCATAACCTCTGCAACAGCTATATCCATGCTGCGCGAACCAAGGATATTCCGCCACTCCTGGACACCCTGGAAGCTCTGCCCACAACCATACGACGTACCAATGCCGCCGCCCTGCACATGCGCATCCTGGAAACCGTCGGCAGCTTCCGTACCGTTCTTGCCATGGATGGCAACGCCGATCAATGGCACCTCGTAACGTCCCGTCTTCTGCCCTTCCTGCTCGATGGTGCCCCCGGTATGCGCTTGCGATACCGACATCTCCTGCTCGTGCAAAGCGCCGCAGCCGCGATACGTCATCATCGCCCAGATCTCGCCCAGCAGTGCTGCGCCCGATACCTCCGTTTGGAAGAACCTGCCGACGTTGCAGACTATCCCGTCATGATTCACCTCCTGAACGCTGCCTCCTACCTGGAGGATGGTCCCACGCCCGTTAGTCGCGCCGCCCTGCGCGCTGCCGAACGTGCCATCGCTGCCCTCGAGCCACGGCCCCCTGCCATCTCCGCGGCATTGGAATGCATTACCCTTCTCTATCGCTCACGCCTTCCTCCATCCGTCATGGAACGCATTCACGTCGCTCTCGCCACCATGGCCACTCCCTCCGCCCATACCGGCATGAATGCTCTGCACGCCGCATTGCATCACTACCATGAACAGCAACAACGTCGCTAATTTTTAGATGTGGCTAAATATTTCGAGATTTGCCACATGATCCTTTATCTAACCTTCTTCTTCTTCGTCGTTGCTGTTGTTCTTCCGTCGTATGCCCATACCGTACGTGGGCGTGTTGTCGATGCATGGCGCCAGCCTGTTCCAGGGGCAACTGTACGTCTCGACGCCAGCCGCCGTGGCACCATTACCGACCGCGATGGTCGCTTTACCATGCATGGGGTGGAAGCACCTGTCGGTCTGCGAATTGTGATGGTTGGTTTCGACACGCTGAACGTAACCTTTGCAACTATCCCTACCGACACTGTTCTGGTACTTCGGACAGCCGATAAGCAAGGCGCTACCGTCGTGGTAACGGCGCAGCCGCAGTCGGAACGGAGTTATGCTGATCGCGCAACACTTGTGGACATCACCAGTGCCGAGCAGCTTTCCCAAGTGGGAGCACTTCATTTGGCCGACGGACTGAACTTCCAGCCTGGCCTTCGTATGGAAACGGACTGTAGGAACTGTGGATTTACGCAAGTACGCATGAATGGCCTTCCAGGACCATACACACGCCTTCTCATCAACGGACGCCCTATGCTCTCCGCCCTGCTGGGAGTCTATGGCCTTGAACAAATCCCGTCCGTTGCCATCGACCGCATCGAAATCATGCGTGGTAGCGGTGATATTGAAGGGGGCCCCGGCGCCATTGCAGGTTCCATCAACGTCGTCACACGTCAAGCCACGGCACCCGTGGTCTCCCTGCAGGGCCAAGGTGGCTCCATGGGCAATGGTGTATTGGATCGCACCATGAACCTGTATCTGGGAAGTACCCTGGATGGCCTGGGATCGTCGTCCGTGATGGCCTTCGCCAGCTCGCGCAGCCGCGACGCTTACGACCGTGATGGCGACGGATTCAGTGATGCAACGGCGGTGGCCCTTTCGGCAGGTGGCCTGGGGACGACCCTCCACCTGTCCGATGATCACGCCCTCCAGGCTTCCGCCCAATGGATTCGGGAGTTCCGTCGTGGTGGCGATCAACTGGACAAGGAGCCCTTCCTGGCCGGTATCACCGAGCAGCTGGATCATGCCATCGGTGGAGGAACCCTGCGCTGGCTATGGAATACAGGACCCCTTGGCTTGATAACTGCCGAGACGGGGCTTCAGCACACCATCAGGGATAGCTACTACGGTGGCTTGGGAGCATCACCGACAGCCGAGGACTCGGCAGCTGCCCGACTGTTTTTTGGCCGTACAACGGACTTCCTGGCATCGGCCAACCTGCGCTTGGATCATGCCACGTCCCTTACGGGAGCGGACGAAAGCACCGTTACTGCCGGCGTGGAGGCGCTATCGAATACCGTCGATGACGCCATGGCAGGCCAAGGTCGACTCCTTACCCAGGATGTGCGCTCTGTGGCTGCCTATACACAGCTGCGCTCTGTAGGTCTGCCCTTGGGCGATGGAGGCATGTGGGGAATGCAGGCGGGGCTGCGCACGGACGTCTTGACCGTCGATGGCACCACAACCTTCGGCGGCAATGCGACCTCTCAGAATCGCACGTTCGTGGCCGTGACGCCGCGCCTGGCCGTAGACCTTCGGCCCAACGCCTCGGTAGTGTGGCGGTTGTCCTACATGGCAGGCTTTCGTGGTCCACAGGCGTTCGATGAAGACCTCCACGTGTCCACACTCAACGGTGAAGCACGCATCGTGGCTCTTGCCCCAAATCTGCGCCCAGAGCGCTCCCATGCCATAGCTACCAGCATCGTTGTGGAATCGGAGGATGGCCTGGGCATGACGCTGGATGGGTTTGCGACGGTGCTTGAGAATCCCTTCGTGACGACCCTGACGGATAACCGCATTGAACCCTCTGGCGCCCAGATTGCCGAAAAACGCAACAGCGCTGGCGCCATCGTCGGAGGCCTGAATGCCGAAGTCCGGTTCACCGATGGATCCATCACCAAACGGCCTACCATCACCCTTCAGGTGGGGCTTACGGCCCAAGTGGCCCAGTACCGCGCCGCCGGTGGAGAGATCATCCTGGAAGGCGACAACGGCCCCGTCCGCAGTACCTCCCTCCTTCGCACACCATGGCTGTACGGTTCATGGATTGCAACGTGGGCAGTGACCGACCGCCTGTCCGTGACAGCGAACGGCACAGCCACAGGACCCATGTTGATTGCCAACGAACGGCTACAAGACGTGCGCACCACCCCTTGGATGGTGGACGCTGGACTGCGGACACAATGGTGGCCCAACCTTGGCCTTCCCGTCGATGTCGGCATAGAAGCCATGGTCCTGAACATCTTTGACGTCTTCCAGCGCGATATAGAACAAGGGGCCAACCGAGATGGCAGCTATGTCTACGGTCCAAATCGTCCGCGGACAGTTCGGCTCGGTCTCACCCTTGGAAAGGGACTACAATGAGAGATCTCAGTACGGCCATGCAGGACTACATCAAGGCCATCTTTATGCTGGGCCAGCAGGGGTCCGTGGGCACCAACGATCTTGCCCGCCACCTGAACGTCTCGGCTGCCAGCGTTACGTCCATGGTGAAAAAACTCAGCGACTTGAATCTCGTTCGCCACCAGGCGTATCAGGGTGCAGAACTCACGATCAGTGGACGCAAGGTTGCCCTGGAATTGATACGGCACCATAGGCTGATTGAAACCTATCTGGCCGAAGCCCTGGGATATGCCTGGCACGAAGTGCACGAAGAAGCAGAGCGCCTGGAACACCATATCAGCGAAGCCTTCGAGGAAAAAATCGATGCTTTGCTTGGTCATCCACGATATGACCCCCATGGCGACCCCATTCCAGCCAAGGACGGGCGAATGCCACCCACCTGGGCGGACCGGCTGTGTGATGCACCCGATGGCTCTACCGTGGTGTTACGGCGCGTGAGCGACCACGACGCCACCATGCTGCAATATCTTCATCACCACGGCCTGCTGCTGGCCACGACGGTACGAATCACGGACCGCATGGACAATGGAGACCTCACTGTACAAGTGGGCCGCCGCCGCGTTGCAGTGCCGCTGCAGATGGCGCGCCACATGTTTGTGGAGCATGATCCGGACGAGGGTCGCCGGCATTCATGACCAGATAAATAATTGCAATCAAAACGGCAGGCGCAATCCATATCAGCCCCATAACAGCAACGTCCAATTGCGACGGACGAAAGGGCGTGCGTACGTCCAGCACACCAAAAAACCATGTAATGGACTCGCTGGAAGATTCGCGTTGCGTCAGTCTCATCGTTTTCTCCTGGATGGTGCCACGGCCCCTTTCAAGACGGATGGCTGGTGTGCAGGGTTTTCAATGCCACGAAGGAAGATATCGGCCAACTCTTTGGAGACGACGTCAGGATCGGCATGCATGGCGCCACGTGCCGTGTGAACGGACTGCAGCAAGCCCAGAAGCATGCCCGTAACGGTGAACGGATTGACGCTGCGCATCTGGCCACTATGCTGGGCTTCCGTAAACATGGCCACCAGTGGCATAAAGGAAATCAAACGCACCTCGTCCCGCAACTGATCAGCCAACGCCGGTGTTATCAAGCCCAAGTCTGTCATCAACATGCGGCTGAAGTTCACCGGAGGCTGGTTGAGGTACCATGTGATGATGCCAACCAGTCGGTCTTCAAGATTGGCCCCCGACGTCTCGATTGCCAGTTGCAAGGCCCGCTGATGACGCTGAAGACCAAATCGAACCGCTTCGGCAAACAATTGCTCCTTGCCACCAGGAACGTGATAGTACAAGGATGC